>NZ_DATHFX010000175.1:0-3108 GCF_035317885.1 Pinirhizobacter sp. | reverse complement strand
GTCATTACCGTGCCGGGGCCGCGCTGAAACTGCAGCGCGATCGCCTGGCCGCGGTGTTCGATGCGATGAACGATCCTTACCTCAAAAGCCGGGGCGAGGACATCGACCAGGTGATCGGTCGCGTTATGGCGGCGCTGCAGCAGCAGGCCAGTGTCGAGGAGCGCAAGCTCGCCTCGCGCGTGGGCGAGATCCTTGTCTCCGACACCGTGGCACCGGCGGACATGGCCAACTACACCGGCCACGGCCTGCTGGGCGTGGTGGGTTCGGCCGGCAGCGTGTATTCGCACAGCGCGATCCTGGCGCGCAGCTTCAACCTGCCGATGCTGGTGGGCGTGCGCGATGCCCTCTCGGCCATCAACGACGACGACCTGGTGCTGGTGGACGGTGAGAAGGGCGAGGTGATCGTCCATCCCACTGCACAGGACCTCCAGCGCTACCGCACCTGGCAGCGCGAGGCTGCCAACGAAGGCCGGCGCCTGGCACGGCTGGCGCACGCGCCGACGAAAACCCGGGACGGCGTGCACCTGCGCCTGTTCGCCAACGCCGAACAATCTTCCGATATCGCCCAGGCACGCAACCGCGGCGCCGACGGCATCGGCCTGTACCGTTCCGAATTCCTTTTCCTGCGCCAGCGCGGACTGCCCGGCGAGGAAGAACAATTCATCGCCTACCGCGATGTACTGCTTGGCATGGGCGGCCTGCCGGTCACCATCCGCACGCTGGACCTGGGTGCCGACAAGGCCGATGCAGCAGGCCTTGTGATCCGCGGCGAGGACAACCCCGCGCTGGGCGTGCGCGGGGTACGACTCTCCCTGCGCTACCCCGACGTCTTCAGTGCGCAGTTGCGCGCCATCCTGCGTGCGGGTGTGTACGGCACGGTACGTATCCTGGTGCCGATGATTACCCATGCCGGCGAGATGGCCGCCGTGCGCAGCCTGGTCAGGCAGGCGCGCGAGGACCTCCGCCGGCAAGGGCACGAATTGCCCGAGCGCATCGACATCGGCGCGATGATCGAAGTCCCGGCCGCGGCCATCGGCGTACGCAGCATCCTTGAGAAATCCGATTTCCTGGCCATCGGTACCAACGACCTGGCGCAATACGTGCTGGCCGCCGACCGCAACAACGACGCCCTGGGCGATCTCTACGACCCGCTTCACCCTGCCCTGCTGCGTGTACTGGGCCACGTGATCTCATCGGCGCGGCGCGCCGGCAAGCCGGTGAGCCTGTGCGGCGAAATCGCCGGCGATCCGATCTATGCGCCGATGCTGGTGGCATTGGGCCTGTGCGAATTCAGCATGCACCCGGGACAGTTGCTGCGCGTGCGCGACAAGCTGTCCAACCTCGACCATGGCATGCTGCGTGCGCTGGCGCCCAGCCTGGTGCGTTGCTACACACGCGATGCCGTGGAAGAACAACTGCGCGAGGCGCTGGAGCGGCACTAGCCTCACGCTATGCCGGGCAGGTGCTTAGCCCCCGACACCCAGCCCGGTGAGGAATGCCGCCAGTGCCGCGCCCCTATAACGGCCCTGAAGCAGCACGATACCCAGTTGCCGCTCCAGGTCCAGGAACGGCGTATGCAGCGCCACCAGCCGGCCGGCCGCCACTGCATCGCCAATGGCCACCCGGGGCAGGCAGGCGATGCCAAGACCCGCGATCACCACCTGTTTGATCGCTTCGGTCTGGTCCAGCTCCAGCACGCCGCTCGCCGGCGGCAACGACGAAAGCACGCGCTCGGCCTGGGCACGCGTGGCCGAGCCCCGTTCACGAAGCACCCATCGCTCACCGGCGAAGTGCGCAGGTAGCAGGCGTCGCCGGTTCGCCAGCGGATGACCCGGGCGTACGCACACGGCCAACGCATCACGACGCCAGGGATGCACCTGCAGGGCGGGATCGGCGATCGGTCCCTCGATGAAGCCGGCATCGAACCGATGCTCCAGCACACCGCGGGCGATGTCCGCCGTGTTGCCGACGGCGATGCGAATCGCCACCCGCGGATGGGCCGCGACGAAGCCGCCGAGGAGTTCCCCGGCAAGGTAATTGCCGACCGTATTGCTGGTACCCAGGGTGAGCGTGCCGGCCAGGGCCTCGCCGGTGGCGGCCGAACCTGCGAAGGCTGCGAAACGCTCGGCGATTTCCCGCGCGCGGGGCAGCAATTCATGGCCGCGCTCGTTCAGGTGCAAGCGGCCGGCAACGCGATCGAACACCGCCTCGCCCAGCAAGCGCTCGAGTTCCGCCAGCGCCATGCTCACTGCCGGTTGCGAAAGATGCAGGCGGCCGGCGGCGGCGGAAACGGTGCCCTCGCCGGCGACGGCAATCAATACCTGCATGTGGCGAAGTGACATCCCGCTCATAAGTTAAATTTATAGCATGGATAAGAAACATATATTTTTCTTATCCATGCGCAGGCCTGATCATGGCCGGCATGAAAACTCTCCTTCCCGGCTTGTTGCTGGTGGCCGCCGTCGCGGCGATCGCGTTGGTGCTCGGCCATGCCATGCCGCTGGTCGGTGGCGCGGTCTGCGGCATCGTGCTCGGTATCGTGGTGCGCAATACCAGACCGCCGTCGCCCGCCTTCGCACCGGGCATCCGGTTTGCCTCACGGCAGGTGCTGCAGGCATCGATCATCGCGCTGGGCTTTGGCCTGAGCCTTGGCCAGGTCGCCCATACCGGGCTCTCCTCGCTGGCGGTGACGCTGTGCACCATGGCTGCAGCGGGCCTCGCCGCGTGGCTTGTCGGCCGCGCCCTGCGCGTCCACGACGACCTGAAGATCCTGATCGGCGTGGGTACCGCCATCTGCGGCGGCTCGGCGATCGCCGCCGTGGTGCCCATCATCAAGGCCAACGAGCACGACACGGCGTTTGCGATCTCCACCATCTTCCTGTTCAACCTGGTCGCCGTGCTGCTGTTCCCGTGGCTCGGTCACCTGATGGACCTCTCGGACCTCGGCTTCGGCCTGTGGGCGGGTACGGCGATCAACGACACCTCATCGGTGGTCGCCGCGGGTTACACCTACAGCCACGCCGCGGGCGATTTCGCCACCATCGTGAAGCTGACGCGTGCCACGCTGATCATCCCGATCTGCCTGGTGCTGTCGATTCTTGTGGGCCT
>NZ_DATHFX010000174.1:0-2113 GCF_035317885.1 Pinirhizobacter sp. | reverse complement strand
ATTCTACAAGGCCGCCCAGGCTGCCGGCATCAAGCCGATCGCCGGCGCCGATGTCTGGGTGGTGGGCCATGACGATCCCCGCCCCTGGCGGCTTACCCTGCTTTGCCAGGACCACGCCGGGTATCTGAACCTGTCCCGGCTCGTGTCGAAGGCCTGGCGTGACGGGCAGCACGGCGGCAAGGCCTTTGTCGAGGCCGGCTGGATGACATCACCGTCCATGGCGGGCCTCATCGCCATCTGCGGCCGCGAAAGCGAGGCGGCGCGGGTGGCGCCGTCCGGCGGCGTCGAGGCCGCTTTGCTGAAGCTCACGCCGCTCGCACGCATCTTCCCCGACCGCCTGTACCTTGAGCTCACGCGCACCGGTCGGGAGGGCGAGGAACTGTGGAACAACGCAGCCCTTGCCGTGGCCGGCGCGATGGATCTGCCCGTCATCGCCAGCAACGACGTGCGCTTCATCGACCAGGACGATTTTGAATCGCACGAAGCGCGCGTGTGCATCAACCAGGGCCGCGTGCTGGCCGATCCGAAACGCCCGCGCGATTATTCGGCCGAGCAGTACCTGAAAACACCAGAGGAAATGGCCAAGCTCTTCGCCGACGTCCCCGAGGCGCTGGAAAACACCGTCGAGCTTTCCCGCCGCTGCAACCTGGAACTGAAATTCGGTACGTATTACCTGCCGGATTTCCCCGTTCCCGAAGGACACGACCTGGCCAGCTACATCCGCGTCCGCGCCCGCGAGGGCCTGGCCGAGCGCCTGGCCGCGCACCCGATGGCCTTGGGATGCGCGCTGGAGGACTATCAAAGCCGCCTTGAGCGCGAAGTCGACGTCATCGTCAACATGGGCTTCCCAGGCTACTTCCTGATCGTGTCGGACTTCATCGGCTGGGCGAAGGAAAACGGCATTCCCGTGGGGCCGGGCCGCGGTTCGGGCGCAGGCTCGCTGGTCGCCTGGGCGCTGAACATCACCGACCTTGATCCCCTGCAGTTCGCGTTGCTGTTCGAACGGTTCCTCAATCCCGAACGCGTATCGATGCCCGACTTCGACATCGACTTCTGCATGGACCGCCGCGACGAAGTGATCGACTACGTTGCGCGCAAGTACGGCCGTGATCATGTCAGCCAGATCATCACCTACGGTTCGATGGCCGCGAAGGCGGTGCTTCGCGACTCCGGTCGGGTGCTGGGCATGGGCTACGGCCAGGTCGACAGGCTGGCCAAGCTGATTCCCAACCGCCCGCTCGACCTCACGTTGAGCGACGCGCTGGGCATATCCGAGAAGTCGAAGAAGGAAACCGACCGCGTCGTCAAGGATTTCTGCGAGCTCTACGACCAGGACGACGAATCGCGATCGTTGATCGACCTGGCGCTGAAGCTGGAAAGCCTCACGCGCAATGCCGGCAAGCACGCCGGCGGCGTGGTCATCGCACCCACCGCACTGACCGACTTCGCCCCGCTTTATTGCGAGCCGGGCGGCGGAGGCGTGGTCACGCAGTTCGACAAGGACGACGTGGAAGCCGTGGGCCTGGTGAAGTTCGACTTCCTGGGCCTGCGCACGCTGACCATCATCGACTGGGCGGTGAAGGCCATCAACGTGCGCCGCGCCGAGGCCGGCGAAGAAGCGCTGAACATCGCAGCGCTCCCGCTGGACGATGCCTTCACCTACGATGAGGTTTTCAAGAAAGCGCAGACGGTCGCGATCTTCCAGTTCGAATCGGCGGGCATGCAACGCCTGCTCAAGGAAGCCAAGGCCGACCGCTTCGAAGACATCATCGCGCTGGGCGCGCTGTACCGCCCCGGCCCGATGGACTTGATCCCGAGTTTCTGCGCGCGAAAGCACGGCCGCGAGGTGGTGGAATACCCCGACCCGCGCGTCGAGCCGATCCTGAAAGAGACCTACGGCATCATGGTCTACCAGGAGCAGGTGATGCAGATGGCGCAGATCGTCGGCGGGTACTCGCTCGGCGGCGCGGACCTGCTCCGCCGCGCCATGGGCAAGAAGAAAGTCGAGGAAATGGCCAAGGAGCGGGCCAAGTTCCGCGAAGGCGCGGCGAAGGACGGCCTGAACGGCGACAAGGCCGATGCCATCTTCGACCTGATGGAAAAATTCGCCGGC
>NZ_DATHFX010000173.1:0-13466 GCF_035317885.1 Pinirhizobacter sp. | reverse complement strand
ATCCCATGGTGCATTTACCCGTGCCTTCGGCGAACAGTTCGGCCGCACCCCCGAAGATGTGCGTGAGCGAGGCCTGGACGGCCTGCGGCTGGTGGATGCGGTCAAGCTGGACGATGCATCCACTGCTTGTGTGCAGCAGCCGCGCGTGTCCACCTAGAAGGGAATTTAAGATGCGATCAATGGTTCGACGGCTGGCCCTGGCGTTCTTCGTCGTGGGCGTACCGATGGCCGCCTGTGCGCGGCCTTCAACGCCGGTCGGCGAACGCCACGGCACCACGCACATGCCCAGTGCCGCCGTGCGCGATGCCGCCCACCGTGATTTCGTGCGCTACACGGTGTGGTACCCGGCAGCCGCGGGCTCAAAGGAAACACCGATCACCGTAGGACCGCCCGCCGCGCCGTTGTTCAATGTCGGTTCCGCTGCGGCGGACGCTGCCATCGCCAAGGGCAGGTTTCCCACATTGCTGCTGTCGCACGGCAACGGCGGCAGTGCACCGATCATGGGCTGGTTCGGCATCGCCATGGCGCGCGCCGGGTACGTGGTGATCGCCGTGGATCATCCGGGTAACAACGGCATGGATGAAATGACGGTAGCGGGAAGCACGCTGATCTGGGAACGCGCCGAAGACCTCAAGGCCGCGTTGAAGGCCGTGCTGGCCGATCGCGACCTGGCGCCGCATGTGGACACCGCGCGCTTGGGCGTGGCCGGTTTCTCGGCTGGCGGATTTGCAGCCCTTGCCGCTGCCGGCGCCCGCGTGGACGTCGACCACTTCATCGCTTTCTGCCGCGCCCACCCCG
Source organism: Pinirhizobacter sp. (assembly GCF_035317885.1). Classification (GTDB taxonomy): domain Bacteria; phylum Pseudomonadota; class Gammaproteobacteria; order Xanthomonadales; family Rhodanobacteraceae; genus Pinirhizobacter. The sequence goes on along the minus strand of NZ_DATHFX010000173.1, from coordinate 12,668 downwards.
GCGACAGCACTTGCAAGGCGCAGAAGGAATCACCGGAGATAACTTTCGAGGCTCATCTGAAGGCCGCGGCCACGCCGGAACTTGCACCATTCATGAGGCAGGCGAAGAACGACCACGCCGTGCCAGGTATCCGTGCGGTGTTCGTGATGGCACCTGGGGCCATGCAGGCATTCGATCCGGAAGGATTGAAAAGCGTGCAACAACCGGTATCGATCCTGCTGGGCAAGGCCGACGACGTGGCGCAGCCGGCAACCAACGGCGAGCTGGCGGCCAGGCTGCTGCCGCACGCATCCATCGATGAACTGGACAATGTCGGCCACTACGATTTCCTGGCTACCTGCACCCAGGCAGGCCACGCGCAGCTAGGCGCACTGTGCAACCCTGCGGTGGCGCAGGACCAGACGCACAAGGCAGCCATCAAGCAGGCAACAGCCTTCTTCGCGGCGAATCTTCGCTAATAGGAACCGGGCGGGGCCTTCTCGCCCCACCAGCCTTCGGCGGGTCGCACGCCCTCGCGCAGCGCACGTAGGGCGTGCAACTGGCGCAGCGCGAATTGCCTGGCCATGGCCAGGCCATACCCCAGCGGCGCCTTGATCCGGTCGCGGACTGGCGCCGTGCCGGGATACGCCGGATCCATGTGCAGGTATTTCCGGCATGCGCGGTTGACCTGGTGCACCCGGGCCATGCGCCGCGTGTGACTGGTATAGAAAGTGACGCCCAGCGACACCGAGACGCCATCGCCCGGCGTAACCCATGAGTTGTCCGTGCGTGTGGCATGCGGCGACGTGCTCGGGAAATACACGCCATCACCCGGACCACTGTCGAATTCATGCGCCGAATGCCGGCTGGCATCGGTCAGCTTCACTTTCTTCAAGGTGTGGTTGACGATGAAATCCTCGACCGAATCAGCAGGCACGGCCACGCGATCTGAGTCGTCCCACACCGACAGCACCTTGCGCCCGTGCAACTGCAGCCAGAAGTTATTCTCACGGTCGATGTGGAACGGCGTCACCGACGGCGGCGCGGAAATGAAGAGGAATCCGGAAAGGTTGAACACACCCGGCTGCTCGCGCTCGACGATCTCGCGCACGGTATCAAGGATGTCCTCAAGCAAGGCCGCGTAACGCGGTACCGACTCGATGTTGTATAGCGCTATCCAGGAGCCGGTCTCTTCGATGCGGCTGAAAAACTCGTCTATGCCCCGGCCGTCGGGATGCTCGCCGGCATGGTCGAACTTCGAATCCTGCTGCATGCCAGGCCGCACGAAGCGGCACTTGCCCATGGGCATCATTTCGCGTGCCAGGTTGGCAAGTTCGGGCAGCTGCAGCAGCCGATGCTGGTGGAAGTCGTGACGAAGCCGGTTGATGCGGAAGGTCGAGAACGCCTCCCCGTCCATCGGCTGCACGCGGTGCGCCGATGGCTCACCCGCTCCAGAATGCAGGATATTCACCAGGTAAAGCCCCCATATCACGCTGGCCGTCCTCGGCCACGCCGACATCATTGGCCAAGATGCCGCGTCCTGCCACACGCCGGATGGACTAGGCCAAGGGGGGCGGTTGCCTTCGGAGCGAATGCCCCGCACCGGTCAGGATGCTGGGCCACCGGGAGCCTGGTCGGGCGCCGGGCCATTGGCTGCATGCATGCGCTTGATGCGCACGGTGCTGCCGCCTTCGAACCGCACGACGTATTCGCTTTCCTCGTGGGTCTGCGAAACCACGGGGATCGCCGGGTCGTCGGCATGTTCGGCGAGTTTCTCCTGCATCATCCGCGCGGCTTGACCCGTGGGATAGAGCGTCATGGGTGGGCTGAGCGGCTCGAAGCTGGTGAACGAATCGCCGCACCCGCCACATGCACCGGTGACCAGGGGCAGGCGCTTGAGGAAGATGAAGTACTTGTTCTCGTGCTTGATCCAGATCCTTTCCGAATTGGCGCCCACGTAGGTATTGACCGCACCGGCGCTGTTCCACACGCGCACGTTGGCCGCCTGCGCGCAGTCGGCCTGTGCGCATTCCTGCAACACCAGGTATTCGTCCGGATTCAGGTGCACCGGCCGGATGCTCAGGATGTCGTCCTGCTGCAGGGCCTGCCCCGGGAAGACGACCGAGGGCATCCGCGGATCCACCCGGAAATCACTGGAAATGACATAGCCGCCGTGGATGGTCGTGTATGGCGCGGTCACAGTCACGCGCGGCAGATCGGTGCTTGGTGGCGCGTCGTGTGTGGTGGACTTCGCCGCGGTGTCCTGGGCGATGGCGGCTACCGGGGCCGCCGCCATCAACAGAGCCACAGCGCCGGCAGCGAGCCCGCCGATCTGGCTAACACCCTTCACGCGCATCGTCACGGCGCACCACCCCGCTCGTCGATCGGCAAGTCCCTGTCGTAACAGTTAACCACGGTCGCACGGTCACTGCCCATTGGATGAAGGAACTTTCATGCGATGTTGCCAGGCGCGCTAGTGACTCTGACCCCTAATGCTCCCGGCGGACCATGCCGAAAACGCGCACACGTGGCTCAGCCACGCTCCTGAAGGAAAATCATGTTGCCCGCCGGATCGCGCAGGGCGCAGTCGCGCACGCCATGGGGCTGCGCCGTTAATGGCGGGTGCCGCCGTGCAGGCGTTGCAGCAATTCAGCTTCGCTGGGGAAGATGCCGCAGGTCTCGGCAATCTGCTGGGCGCTGGCGCCCTGGCGTGCCAGGCGCTGCGCCAGCATGTAGGAGCGATCGGCAGGAACGACGTCGGCGGCGGGCGGCGGCGCCTGGCGGGCTTGGACTTCCAGGTCGTCGATGCGCTGGTCGAGCTTGCGCAAGGCACCGACCATGACGTCGGCCGCGAGGTCGGGCTCGGGCGCGACGAAAGCCGGCGCCTGCGCCGGATTTCCGACGTTGAGTTGGCCCAGGCGGCGGTAGACGAACACCAGGATGGCCAGTTGGACCAGGGAAATAAGGCCAAAAGCGATGGTAAGCGGATAGTTCATGGGACGGCTCCGGTTGGACGACCAGTGCCATGCAGAATCCATGCCGTGACGGGGGTTCCTAGAGCCGGCAGAGCCGGTCGATGTCGACCAGGGCGACGAAGCCGTCGGCGCGGGGAATGATGCCGCTGACAGGATCGCCGCGGCGGCTGGCGCGGCCCGGCGGCGGGGCGGCGATATCGGCAGGATCCGCCACCAGCATGTCGCCGACGGCGTCGATGCGCATGCCGATGGTTTCATCGCCGTGCTCGATCACCATGATGCGTTCGTCGTCATGCCCGGTATCGATGGCAACCAGGCCGAATCGACGGCGGCCATCCAGCACGCTGACGATCTGGCCCCGCAGGTTCACCACGCCCATCACTTCATCCGGTGCACCGGGTACGGGCGTGACGTCGCCCAGGCGGATCACTTCGCGCACGGCAGGCAACGGCACGGCATAGTGCTGGCCTTCAAGGACGAAGGCCAGCCAGACGCTGTCGTCGGTGGAGGCGGCGAGCATGCTCATGGTGCTTCCCCGGCCAGCGTACGGAAGGAGTGGATCAGGGCGGGGACGTCGATCACACCGCAGCGCAGTTCGCGCATCATGCCCACCAGCCACGGGCGCGACTGCGTCGGCGTGCGCCAGGCGATGCCTTCGGCGTCGAGCACGACCGATTCTTCGTAGACGGTGCAGGCCAGGGCCCAGGTGCGGTCGTGCAGCAGCAGCAACGTGTCCGCCTCGGCCCCGGCCATGTCGGGTGCGAGCAGCGCGGCAAGGTCGATCACGCGCGCCTCGCCACCAGGATGGCGCCAGTGCCCCAGGCAGATGTCGGGATCGCCAGGCTCCGGCCTCAACGGTGGCAACGGCACCATGTGCCGCACCTCGCCCATCGGCAGCGCCAACCGCACCCCCGCAGCCTCGCACAACAGGTAGCGCGAAGCGTTCTCGGCCGACACCGGCTCAGGCGAGGTCGTCAGCGGCACGGGCGCCCCCGCCTGTGGCGCGGCGTGCGACTTCGGCGGTGGCTCAACCAGGCTGGACGGTGCGGGCTTCAGCAGCGCGGAGAGGTAGTCGGCCACCAGTTCGTCGGCGTCATGGAAGCTACGCAGGTTCATGCTGCGTCCTCCGCGCGTGCGTCCCCGGAGGCCTCATGGGCCGCCTGCAGGGCAAGCAGTTCCTGCAATAGTTTGCGATAGGCATCGCCGCCACGGCGCGCGGCCGGCCACCAGGCCAAGGGCACGCCGGTGGCGCTGGCTTCGCGGATCTGCGTATCCACGGGAATCACGGTCTGCGTCACCAGGTCGCCGTGGGTCTCGCGCAGTTCCGCAAGGCAGGCACGCGAGGCATGCGTGCGCGCATCAAACAAGGTGGGCACGATGCGCCGGCGCAGCGGCATGCCGCGCGAGCGCTCGATCATCGACAGGCTGCGCAGCATTCGGCCCAGGCCCGCCAGGGCCAGGGCCTCGGTCTGGGTGGGAATGAGCATGCGCTGGCATGCGGCCAGCGCGTTGACCATCAACACGCCGAGCGTCGGCGGACAGTCAATCAATACGTAGTCGAAATCGTTCGCCAGCATGCCCAGCGACGTACTGAGCACCAGGCCCATGCCCGAACGGGCACCGAGCTGGCGGTCGAGCGTGATCATGGCCGGGGAAGCCGGGAGCACCGAGAGGCGCTCGAACTTCGTCGCCTGCACCAGGCTCGCGGCTTCCACCACGTCGCCATTGACGCCGAACAGATCATAGACGCTGCCGCCGCCGACGCTCTCCACGCCGACATAGCCGCTGAGCGAAGCATGCGGATCCATGTCCACCAACAGCACGCGCTGGCCCGACTCGGCCAGCAGGCTACCCAGTGAAACCGTCGTTGTGGTTTTGCCCACCCCGCCCTTCTGGTTGGCGATGGCCCAGATGCGCATCGTCAGTGGACTCCCAACGAGGGGCTGGCGGTCATCGCGGCCGCGACCGGGGCCACCAGGCTGGCGCCACTGTCGCCCGCCTTGCCCGAAGGCGCCGCCTCAGGCTTGGCCGGGACAGAAACCACGGCATCGTTGGCCGTCACGGGAGTGGCTGCAGGCAGGGAAGCGGGCGCAGGCGCCTGGGCGAGCTTCCCCGCCACGCGATCATCGTCGCTGTAGAAACGCGCCGGCGCGGCCTTGTCGCTCATCACCACGATCAGCACGCGGCGGTTGCGGTTGCGGCCGTCGACGGTGGCATTGTCGGCCGTGGGACGGAACTCGCCCCAGCCGATGATGCCCACCCGGTGCGGGTCGATGCCGCTTCCGGTAAGCAGGCGCGCCACGCTTGCCGCGCGCGCCGCGGACAATTCCCAGTTGGACGGAAAAATCGCGCTGGCGATGGGCGTGGTGTCGGTATATCCCTCGATGCGCATCGGGTTCGGGAACGGCGTAAGGATGCCGGCCACATGGCGCAGCACGTCTTCGGCGGGCACCGAAAGCCGCGCCGCGCCGCTGGCGAAGAGGATATCGGTGCGCACTTCGATCTCGAGCCAGTCGTCGGTACGACGCACGGAAACCAGGTCCTTGTCGATCAGGGGCTGCAGGGCCTTGTGCACCTGCTCGGCGATGGCATCGAGGTTGGCCGCTTCACCCGTTTTCGCATCGGCCGCCTGCAGGTTGTCGGCTTTGGGGCCGGCCTCGGCAGCGGCACCCTCGTGGCCCGGCAGCGGCAGGTCGCGCGGCGGGACGGGTACGTCGATGCGCGCCACGGGCGCGGCCTGGGCCACGCGCGTCTTGTTCGGCAATGGCACCTGGGCCGAAGGATCACCCGCGCGCGGCGCCTGGATCACCTGGGGAGTGCCATGGAAGGCTTCGTTGATCGAGGCCGCCATGACGCGGAACTTGGTTTCGTTCACGGCCGAGACCGCATACATCACCACGAACAGCGCCAGCAGCAAGGTAATCAGGTCGCCGTAGGGGATGGCCCAACGCTCATGGTTGATGTGTTCTTCGTGGTGACGGCGCTTCATGGCAGGTAGCCCTGCAACTTGCTTTCGATGTGCCGTGGGTTGTCGCCCTGTGCGATGGAGACCAGTCCCTCGACCAGCATCTCGCGCATCTGCGAGCGGCCACGGGAAATGCTTTTGAGCCGCGAGGCAATCGGCAGCATCAGCAGGTTCGCCAGGCCAATGCCATAGATGGTGGCCACGAACGCCGCCGCGATGCCGTGGCCGAGCTTGCTCGGGTCGGTGAGGTTCTGCATCACGGCCATCAAGCCCATCACCGCGCCGATGATGCCCATGGTGGGTGAATAAGCGCCGGCGTTCTCGAACACCTTGGCAGCGTCTAGGTCCGAATGCTCGCGCGTAAGTACTTCCACTTCCAGCACGCTGCGCATGGCGTCGGGTTCGGTGCCGTCCACCAGCAACTGCAAGCCCTTGCGCACGAAGGGATCGGTTTCGCGCTCGATGCCGCCTTCCAGGCCCAACAGGCCCTGGCGGCGCGACACTTCGCTCCAGCTGACAATGCGGCCGACGAGTTCGCGGGCCTCGTCCACCGGCGGCTTGTACACCCACGGCAGCATGGCCATGGCGCGTTTGAGGGTTTCGCTCGATGTCTGCACCAGCAAGGCGGCCGCGGTGCCGACGAAGACGATGACGAAGGCAGCCGGATTCCACAAGGCGTCGATGGAACTACCCTTGAGGATGGTGCCGACGATGATGACGACGAACGCCAGGATCGTACCGCCGAGGCTGACCATGTTCATCAGGCGAGCCCCCGCGGTGCAGGCAGCCACGACTGGCTGCCATCGGCAAGCGAAGACAGATCAAGTACCAGCGCGATGGCGCCGTCTCCGGTAATGGTGGCGCCGGCGATGCCGGGGACATCCTTGAGCAGGCTGCCCAGAGGCTTGGCCATGACATCTTCACGGCCCAGTACGTCGTCGACCAGGCAACCCACGCGCTGGCTGCCGATGTGCACCACCACCACGTGGCGGCCTCCAACGGGCGCATTTGCCCATTGCGCCAGATCGCACAGCGGCAGCGCGCGGCCACGATGGCTGGCGACGACGCGGCCATCCACGACGCTCACCTGTCCCGCCGTCAGTTCGAATACCTCAGCGATGTTGGACAGCGGCAGCGCCAGCCGCCGGTTGCCCACGCGCACCATCAGCACGCGCAGGATGGCCAGCGTCAGTGGCACCGACAGGCGGATCTCGCTGCCCTGGCCTGCCACCGAATCGATCGCCAGCGTGCCGCCGAGTTCGACGATCTTGGTCTTGACCACGTCCATGCCCACGCCGCGGCCGGAGATGTCCGAGACCTCCGCGCGGGTGGAGAACCCCGGGCGGAAGATCAGTTCGAAACACTCGGTGGTGTCCAGGCGCGCGGCCTGCTCTTCGTCAAGAAGACCCTTTTCCACGGCCTTGCGGCGCAGCACTTCCGGATCCATGCCGCGGCCGTCGTCGGCCACCGTGATGATGATGCGATCGCCCACCTGTGCGGCGGCAAGGCGCACTGTTCCCTGCGTACGCTTCTTGAACCGGGCACGGTCGGCCGGGTCCTCGATGCCATGGTCCACGGCATTACGCAAAAGGTGGATGAGCGGATCGGCCAGTGCCTCGACCACGGTGCGGTCAAGGTCCGTTTCCTCACCCTCGGTCTTCAATTCGATGTCCTTGCCCAGCTGGCGGGCAAGGTCGCGCACGATGCGCGGGAAACGCTGGAACAGTTTGCCGATCGGCTGCATCCGCATGCGCAGCACGGCGTTCTGCAAGTCCGCTGCGACGCGCTCGAGTTCGGCGACGGCGCGGTTCATCGCCTCGCCCTGGCCGTCGCCGGCCAGCATCGTAAGGCGGTTGCGCACCAGCACCAGTTCGCCGGCGGCATTGACCAGGCCATCCAGGCGGGCGGTATCGACGCGGACAGTGCTCTCGGCCGTTGCGCCCGGGCGGGACGGGTTGGCGGCGGCAGCCGGCGCTGCCGCAGCGCGCACGGGCATGGCCGCATCTACTGGCACGGCAGCCGCCGCGACGGGGACAGGCATGGCGGCAAGTGTCGCGCCACCCGGGCCCTTACCCGTGCCATGCAGGGCGTCGAGCATGGCTTCAAATTCGTCGTCGTCGATGGCGGTGCTGGACGCGGCCTTCGCGGCCGGCGCCACCGGTGTGGGGGCCGCATTTACCACGACCGCATCGACCGTGCCCGGCGCGCCACCGGCGCCGTAGAGGGAATCGAGCAGGGCTTCGAATTCATCGTCGCCGATGGGCGCCTCGCCCGTTGCCGCCGCGGGCGCGGTGGGCACGTGCGCGACCGCCGCATCGTGGCCGCGGCCTGCGCGTGCGACGGCGATCAGGGCCTCGAATTCATCGTCGATGGGGTCCACGCAGGGCCCGGCTGCGGCCGCGGCGACGGCCTCAGGCACGTTCACCGCATCGACATCCTGCTGCGCCTCCAGGCGGCGCAACAGGCTCGCCGGCGCCTCGCGCAGGGTCTCGCCGGCGTCGCAGGCGCGCATCATGTCGTTGAGCAGATCCAGCGACTCCAGTAGCGCATCCATGTGCGCGGAGTTCAGCAGCAATGTGTGGTTGCGGGCCTGGTTCAGCAGGTCTTCGGCGCGATGGCAAAGCGCCACCATGGGATCGAAGCCCAGGAATCCGGCGCCGCCCTTCACGGTGTGGAACGCACGGAATACCGCGTTCAGCAACTCCGTGTCGGAAGGCTGCGTTTCCAGTTCCACCAGCTGTTCGCCGAGACGGTCCAGCAGCTCCCCGGCCTCGACCAGGAAGACATTGACAAGCTCGCTGTCCAGCTCGACGCTCATCGTTATCCCTTAGAAGCCGAAGTCGCTGAGCATGCGATCGACTTCGTCCTGGGCGACCCGGTCGCTTGCAGGCGCAGCAGCGGAGCCGGCGAGGGTGCCGGTCAGGCGCACCAGTTCCAGCAGCGAGGCATCGACCTTGCCCAGGAAATCGGCGACCTTGCGCACGCGCTGGCCGGAGAGGTCCTGCCAGGACTGCGCTTCGACCATCTCGCCCAGGCCCGCATCGGCGGCCACGGCGAATTCATCGACGTGGGAAGCCAGGGCGAAAGCGGTGGCCGAGAAGTCGGTGCTGGCCGGGTCCACGGCCATCAGTTCGTCGGCCTCACGCGAGAGCGCCTGGACCTGCGGACGCAACCGCTCGGAAAAGTCCAGGCTGCGATGGGCGGCGGTGGAGCTCATTTCCAGCACGTCGGTAAGGTGTTTGCGGGCGTCGCCCATGGTACCCGGCTCGCCATCGGACGACATATCCGAGGACAGGCGGCGTACGGCGTCGTGCAGGTCGCGGGCAAGGCAACCCATGGCACGGAAAAGATGTTGCTCGCGACTGCGGATGAGCGTGTCCAGGGCCTGTTCGAAGTCGGCGCGGTCGCCTGAATCGAGCAGTTCGCGCAACGCCGGAGGCACGTCATGGCCCAGCGGTGAAATGATCGTGTTCATGGCTGTCCTTAGCTGGCTGCCGCGAGGCGTTCGAAGATACGGTCGAGTTTTTCCTTCAGCGTGACGGCGGTGAACGGCTTGACGACATAGCCGTTCACGCCGCTCTGCGCGGCGGCGATGATCTGGTCACGGTTGTTCTCGGCGGTGACCATCAGCACCGGAAGGTGCTTGAGGGCCGCATCGGCGCGGATGGCGCGCAGAAGGTCGATGCCGGTCATGTTGGGCATGTTCCAGTCGGTCACCACCAGGTCGAACGGGGCCGCGCGCAACGAGGCAAGCGCGGTGACGCCGTCCTCGGCCTCGGCGATGGCCGTATTGGTGAAGCCGAGCTCGACCAGGAGGTTCCTGACGATACGGCGCATGGTGGAGAAATCGTCCACCACCAGGATTTTCATGTTCTTGTCCAAAACGTGTCTCCGCGAGGCGTTCGCGCTACTTCTTGTTCGTCGGTGCTTCTTCAGGCCCGCTCGCGCCAGCCACCCATGCGGGCGCGGAGGCGGATCAGGGCTTGTCCATGGATCTGGCACACGCGTGACTCGCTTACCCCGAGGATGACGCCGACCTCCTTGAGGTTCAGCTCCTGCTCGTAATAGAGCGACATGACCAGCTTTTCGCGTTCGGGCAAGGAATCGATCGAGTCGGCCAGGGCCTCGCGCATGCCTTCGCGCTCGAAGAGCGCATCCGGACCCTGGGCGTCGGGGTCGGCCACGTCGATGGCCGAACCTTCGTCACCCTCGGGGGCCGAAAGCGACAACAGGCGGGCGCCCGCGGCGTCGGCGAGGATCTGGTTGTATTCGAGCGCATCGATGCCAAGGCGCTTCATCACCTCTGCATCGTCGGCGTCGGCGCCGGTCTCGTTCTCGATCTGTCGCGTCACCTCCGCTACTTCACGTACCTTGCGATGGACCGAGCGGGGCGTCCAGTCCGTCTTGCGCAGCTCATCGAGCATGGCGCCACGGATGCGGATGCCCGCGTATGTCTCGAAACTGGCCGCGCGCGTCGGCGAAAAATTCCTCGCCGCCTCGAGCAGGCCGATCATGCCGGCCTGGATCAGGTCGCCCACGTCCACACTCGCCGGCAGGCGCCCCATCAAGTGGTAGGCGATCCTGCGGACCAGCGGGGCGTGGATACGCACCAGCTCATCCGCCGGGATGCGCGAAACCTCCAGGTATTCGGTGGCGACGCTCATGACGGCAACCCTCCCATCGGACGGGGGCGCTCGCTGAAAAAGCCGATGCGACCCTGGGTGCGAAGCTCGGGCTCGCCCCATGTATCGACCGCACGTGCCAGATTCTTGAATCCGAGCGCCGAGCGGCTGCTTGGCCAGGCTTCGACGACCGCGACCTGGCGACGGATCGCCTGGCGCAGGTATTCGTCGTGGGGGACCATCCCCATGAAATCGAGTGAGACGTCCAGGAAGCGGCTGGTGACCCGGGAAAGCTTCTCGAACAACTGCTTGCCTTCCTGGGCGTGGCGAACCATGTTGGCCACGACGCGGAAACGGGGAACGTCGAATTCGCGCGAGAGCACCTTGATCAGGGCGTAGGCGTCGGTGAGCGAGGTGGGCTCGTCGCAGACCACGATCACCACGTCGTCGGCGGCAGAGGCGAACATCGAGACGTTGTCGGACAGGCCCGCGGCGGTATCGACGATAAGGAATTCCGGGCGGACGGCGAGCTCGTCGAAGGCGCGGATCACCGCGGCGTGTTCGACATTGGGCAGCTGCGCCATGCGTCGGGTGCCGGAGGTGGCCGGGATCACTTTCAGGCCATGGCGCGACTGGATGATCAGCTCCTCGAGCCGGGCGCTGCCTTCGAGCAGGTGGCCCAGGTGGCGGGTGGGCTGCAGACCCAGCAGCACGTCGACATTGGCCATGCCAAGGTCGGCGTCCAGCAGCAGGGTGTCCCGGCCGCCCATGGCCAGGGCCATGGCCAGGTTCACCGCCGTGGTGGTCTTGCCGACACCGCCCTTGCCACCGGCAACGGCGATGGTGCGGCAGGCCTGGCGGTCGCCGATGAAGGCAAGTCCGGCCGCCTGGTGGGCGGCGAGGGCGAGGTCGTTGCTGCTGGGAGGCGGCGAGGACATCTGAAGGTAATTTCCGATTGCAAGGTTCATGGGGATTCCGTTGCTCACGCCAGGGCGGCCTGGGCGACGCCGAAGCGGTCGGCCAGCAGTACATCGTCAGGTTCGGCCTGGCCGGTCTTGACCAGCTGGGCGGCGCGGAGGACGAGCTTTCGCGCATCCGCCGTGGCGATGTCTTCCGGTACACGCTGGCCGTCCGTGGTGTAGTCCAGGGGCAGCCGGCTTCGAATCAATGCAGAAAGCGCGCCACCCAGGAGCGGCGACTCGTCAAGCTTGGTCAGGATCACCGCCTGGGGCCGGAGCGGCTGGTAGGCGCGTACCGCATGCTCCATGGCCTGGGCCTGGGCATTGGCGGCCAGCACCAGGCACACCCGCACATCGGAGGCGGTCCTGAGCGTTTCGAACTGGCTTTGCAGGCGCGGGTCGGTACCGGCGAGGCCGGCGGTGTCCACAAGCACCGTGTGGCGGCCGCGCAAGGGGCCCAGCACCGCATGCAGGCTCGCCGCGTCGTGGGCGGCGTGCACCCGCACCCCTAGCAGGCGGCCGTAATGCTCCAGCTGGGCCGCGGCGCCGATGCGGTACTGGTCGGTCGTGACCAGGGTGACGTTGTGCGCGCCATGGCGAAGCACCGCGCGGGCGGCGATCTTGGCGATGGTGGTGGTCTTGCCTACGCCCGTGGGACCGACCAGGGCGACGATGCCGCCGAGCTGGTCGATTTCGCGGCCGCTGACGGCGATGTGCCGGGACAGCAGGCCCAGCGGCAGGTAACGCGACTGCTCCACGGTCATGTTGGGAGGCAGTTCCGCGGTGAGCATGCGGGCCACGTCCGGATCCAGGCCCATGCGAGTGAGCTCGCGCAGCACGCGGGCCTGCAGGGGCTGTTCGCGGTCCAGCTGGTTCCAGGCCAGGCTCGACAGCTGGATCTGCAGCATTTCCTTCAGCTGGTTCAGTTCTTCGCGCATGCCGTTGACGGCGATGTCCGGGCCCGGCACGCGGGTGGCGGCGCGGACGGCGTCGGCGACGGAAGCGGCCAGCGCCGCGGTGCCGTAACGGGTCGCCCCCGAGCGCGGGGTGGTGGGCGCAAGGTGACGCTCAGCGGCGGGTTCGGCCTCGGCCTTGCCCCTGGCGGCAGCTTTCGGTGCGGCGATCGGGGGCAGCTCGGCACGCGGGGCGGGAGCCGGCTCGCGCTCGG
>NZ_DATHFX010000172.1:0-2422 GCF_035317885.1 Pinirhizobacter sp. | reverse complement strand
CACTGGAATCCGGGTTGCTGCGCGCGGTGGCGCGACTGCCAGAGAGCTGCGCGGCCTCGGGCGCCTGGCGTTGCGGGCCTTGCAATGACGCATCCCGTTTTTGTTGGCGTTATTCTGGAATGATGATTCAAGACTGAGGTGTAGGAAGGCGCTGCGTAGCCACCCTTTTTTGTCCAATTATGGAACGATCATTCAAACAAGGAGCAAGTCGATGAAAGCGGTCGTCATGAACGGTACCGGGGGCCGCGAGATGCTGGAGCATGTCGAGCGCCCGGACCCGGTGGCGGGTCCGGGCCAGGCGCTGGTCGATATCGCCTTCGCGGGCGTCAACTTCATGGACATCGGCGTTCGGCAAGGCATGGCCTGGACCGATACCCCCAACCCCAAGACCCTCGGCGTCGAAGGCGTCGGCTGGATCGTTGCGGTGGGCGACGGCGTCGAGGGCGTCTTACCTGGCCAGCGTGTGGCCTGGGCCTATGCGCCCGGGAGCTATGCGCAGCGGATCGCGATCCAGGCGGCATCGCTCGTGCCGGTCCCCGAAATGATCGACGATCGCACGGCCGCCGCGGTGATGATGCAGGGACTCACCGCCAGCCACTTCGCGACCGACTTCTATCCCGTGCGGCCGGGCGACGTCGCCTTCGTCCATGCGGCAGCGGGCGGACTGGGTCTGCTGCTGACCCAGATCGTCAAACTGCGGGGAGGCCATGTCATCGGAAGGGTGTCGTCGGATGACAAGGTCGCCGCGGTGAAGGAGGCCGGCGCCGATCACGTCATCGTCGACACCGAGGGCCGGTTCGCCGAGGAGGCGCTCCGCCTGACAAACGGCGAGGGCGTGCATGTCGTCTATGACGGATCCGGGCCGAAGACCTTCCAGGGATCGCTCGACGTGCTGCGCAAATCGGGCGTCTTGTGCTGGTATGGCCCCGTCCTCGGTGGGCCCGGGCCACTTGAGATCATGAGCCTGCCGAAAAGCATCAAGATCGGTTACGCGGTTTTCATGGACCACGTCCATACGCCGGAACTGCTGCGCGCTCGTTCGGCGCAGCTATTTGACTGGATCGCGGAAGGGAAGCTGAAGGTCCGGATTGGTAATGAGTATCCACTGGCGGACGCGGCCAGGGCGCATGCCGACATGGAAAGCCGCAAGACTACGGGCAAGCTGCTGCTCGTGCCATGACGGGTCAGGCGATTTAGCGCGGCTGGAGTTCCTGGCCGCTGATGGTGAAGTCGCTCGAGGATTGGCCAGGCCTTGGCTGGGAGCCACCGATGTAAAGCTGGTAGCGGCCCGGGCGAACGCGACGTTCGCCATTGGCGTCGACCAAGCTCAACGCGCGCGCATCGATCGAAAGATGCACCACGCGGGTTTTGCCCGCCGCGACGGAAACGCGCTGGAAGCCGACCAGTGCGCGGCGCGGTGCATCGATGGCGCCAGGGTAAGCGAGGTACGCCTGGACCACTTCTTCGCCGTCGCGTCGGCCGGCGTTACGCACTGTCACGCTTACATCCAACGGCTGACCCGCGTGGACGCGGGCGGTTGAAAGCACGGGAGCGTCGTAGGTGAACCGGGTATAGCTGAGGCCGTCGCCGAACGCGTAAAGCGGCTCACCCAGGAAATATCGGTAGGTCCTTCCCCTCATCGCATAGCTGGTGAACGAGGGGAGATCGCCGACGCTGCGATAGAACGTTACCGGCAACCGGCCCGCGGGATTGGCGACACCGGCGAGTATTCGTGCGATCGCGGTGCCGCCTTCCTCGCCGGGATACCAGGCCACGACGATGGCATCGGCATGCGCCTTGGCCCAGTTCAGGGCCACGGCGCTGCCGCTCATCAGCACCACCACCAAGGGCTTGCCGCTGCCTGCCGCGGCTTCCAGCAAGCGTTGCTGGGGGGCAGGCAGTTCAAGGTCGGTGCGGTCGCCGCCGGCGAAGCCGGGGACGTCCACTTTCAGTTCCTCGCCCTCAAGGCCCGGCGACAAGCCGACGAAGGCCACGACGGCGTCCACGCCGTCCATCGCGTGCCTGGCCTCGGCCAGTTGCGCATCGGCCGGGGCGCTCCATTGCAGGTGGATCCCTTCATCTTGGCCGTGTTCCCACTCCAGGCGCAGGTGTCGCGCGCGCGCGTCGGCGGCATGCAAAGTGGCTGAGGCGGTGTCGCCGTCGGCCTGGATCTGGGTGAGCAAGTGGTTGTCGACATACAGGCGAAGCTTGTCGTGCGCGTGGCAGTCATAGCAGCGGTCCACGATCACGCGCAGGGTGTAGTCGCCAGGCCCTGGCGGTAGCAGATCGCCCGACCAGCGCACGGCATAACCCTCGGTGGGCAGTCCCGTCGCGGGCGCGGCGTGATCCACATCCAGGTCGATCGTGGCATCGGTGCGCACCGCAACGGGCTTTGCCGTGAAGTCGTGCGTGGCAAAGTATT
>NZ_DATHFX010000171.1:0-3995 GCF_035317885.1 Pinirhizobacter sp. | reverse complement strand
GGCTTCGGACACACCGCCCAGCTGCAATGTCTTGGCGATGTACGCCACGTACTGCTTGCGGATCTCGGCGTAGTCGGGCTTGCTGTAGTAGTCCTTGGTGGGCAGGCCAAGGCCCGCCTGGTTCACGTAGCCGATCTGCATCTTGGCGTTCTTGAAATCCGCGCCGGAGCCGAACTCGAACACTTTGTTGTCGCCGTGCGAGAAGCTGTCGTTGATGAAGTCGACAAGGTCGGCCTGGGACTTCAGGCCGTCGATCTTCTCAAGCTGCGGCTTGGCCGGATCGATGCCGGCGCGGTCCACCGAGGCTTCGTCCATGCCCGAGTGATACAGCCAGCCGATCTTCTGCTCCACTGAACCGGCGGCCGCGCTGTCGGCGTTCTTGGCCGCTGCGTCGACGATCTCGTGCTGGGTGGTGAGGCTGGCTTCGGCCAGCTTGTCGAACGCACCCCAACGGGTGCGGTCATTCGGGATCGGGTTGGCGGCGATCCACTTGGAGTTCACGAAGCCGTTGAAGTCGTCGCAGGCCTGGATCGAGGTGTCGAGGTCGGCAATGTTGAACGTGGGACCTGCTGCGGAGGCCGCGGCGGCCGGGGCAGCGGCGGTCGAAGCGCTGGCTGCGCTCTGCGACGGGGCCGGCGTGCTGGCGGGGGCGGCATCGTCGTGTTTGCCGCAGGCGGTAGCCGCCAGGGCCAGGCTGACGGCGAGCGCCAGCGGCTTGATGAACTGGGTGGTCATGGATGTCCCTCTGTGTGGAAATGACCCCGGCGGCCGGGGCGACGGTTGAGACTAGGAAAAAAGTCACGGTCCCTACAGTGTCGAAGGTAACGCCGGTTTCTGCTGCAACCGCAGCACGGGATAGGCCCCCACGCCCTGCACGGTGTACCAGGGCGAGCGTTGGAAGAAGAAAAACAGCCTTGCCCGGGCGCTGGCGGCGAACGCCTTGTCGTCGTTCAATTTTTTCTCAAATTCAGCTTTGAGGGCTGGATCGGAGGCCATCATCCGGCGGGCCAGGGCCTCCAGTACCCGGGGTTCGCCGTATTCCTTCGGCTCGAACGTGGCGTCGAAGAAACCCCAGCGCAGGAGCGAGTCAGGTGCCTGGGGCTCGAGCAGTTCGATCGCCACGTTGGCGGCGCGCTGGTCCATCGGCACGATCACCGAGCCTGCCGGCAGGGTCACATGGCGCTTGACGGTTGCCTGGGTGAACGATTGCACCATCAGCCGGCCTTCGAAGGGCTTGGAGGCCCAGACCGGGTTGTCCAGCTGGTAGCCGTCGGCATCGACGGTGAGCGGCGCGGTGAGCCTGCGGTAGGTGATGCCATGGGCGTCGAGCCGGGCGATGGCCTGCGTCCACTGGGCGGGGACGGCGTAGGCCGCAGGCGGCGTGATGCTGATGCCCGGCAGCAGGCCGTCCTGGTCTTCGATCTGGTAGGTCTTTTTCTTCGTGGGGTCGTATTGCACCCAGATGTCGCCGGAGACGTCGCTCTTTGTCTGGCTGAATGCGTAGCCCTTCAACGCCCTGGTGGTGGTGGCCGGATCCGGTTTGAAGGTGATCGGCACGCTGGCCCCCGCGTTCGAGGCCCGGGCGACGGTGGTGGCATCGGCTTTCGTGGTGGCGGCGGTAAGTTCTTCCGGGTGCGCGGCAATATCCCGCAGCAACTGGGCCAGAAGATCGTACGTGGCACGCACGCGCACCTCATACGATTTGAGCATGTGGGTTTCGATCAGCAGCGCCGGGCGGTTCTGTAGCGCCGCGTAGCCGGTGGAGAAGCGTGGCCCGGAACCGAAATTGACGAGGCCCTTGGTGATGTCCCGCCCGTCCTTGAATTCAAGATAACGGGAATTCAAATGCCCCATGCGGTCGAAGGCCGGCATCACCCGCGCCAGGGTGGCGCGCTGCCAGGCATCGATACCCGGGTCGAGCTTGTGGGGATCCTCGGTGTACCAGGTGAGGTCGTACTGGTAGTCCGCGCCATCGGTGGTGTGCACGTCCACCAGGAAATCAGGCAGCCACGCGTTCCAGAGTTTGAGCCACGCGAGCATCTCCGGGGCATCGGCCTTGATGTAGTCGCGGTTCAAGTTGAGGTATTGCGACTGGCCGCGGAAGCCCATCGATTCGGGGCCGTTCTGGTTGATGCGGTTATAGGGGCTCGACTGCTCGTGGCCGTCGACGCTGAACACCGGGATGTACACCAGCACTACATGATCCAAAACGCCGGCGAATTTGCCGCCAAGGGCGAGGTCGCGCAGCAGCATCAGCCCGGCGTCCTTGCCCTCGATCTCGCCAGGGTGGATGCCGGCCTGCACCAGCAGTACGGGCAGGTGGCGTTCGCGGGCGATGGCGGGGGTGATGCCAGGGACATTGCTTGCCACGACCACGTCCATCGCCCGGCCCTGGGGCGTCGTGCCGAAGGACATCAGTTGCAGGCGGCCGGGTGCGGCGGCGACCAGGCGCTGGAGGTAATCCACCGTGGTGGCATAGTCGGGCGTGGTGCGGAAAGCCGAGGCCTCGGCGGGCGTGGTCCATTTTCCGCTGGCGGGGAGGGTGGGGGCCGACGCGTGGGCAACCATGGCAACGGTGGAGAGCAGGGCGGCGGCAAAAATGGCAAGGCGCATCAGGTCTCGTCCACGGGCAGGCGGGAGGGCAGGATATCCGGCGCCACGGCGCCGCCGGAGATGATGAAGGCCATCGCCTGGTCCATGGTCCAGTCGGTAGGCGTAAGCTCTTCCACGGGTACCAGTTCCAGGTAGCCGCCGGTAGGGTTGGGCGTGGTAGGGATATACACCGCGGCGATCTCCCTTCCTGAGTGTTCCTCCACCATGACCCGGGTGACGAAGCCCACCACTTTCATGCCGTCACGGGGGAAATCCACGAGCACCACGCGCTGCAGGCCGCCGGGCTGGTTCTGCAGTACCGACATCAGCTTCTTGGTGCCGCCGTAGATCGTCTGCACCAGCGGGATGCGATTGAGCACGGCATCGAATGCGCCGATCAAGCGCTTGCCGACCACGCGGCTGGCCAGCAGGCCCACCAGGTAAAGAGCCGCCAGGGTAAGCACCAACGCCAGCAGCCAGGTAAACCAGCTGTCGCGGATGGCAGCTTCCGTGGCAGGCGATACCCAGCCCACGGCATGCATGGCAACCACCACCAGGGGCGCGCCGATGCCGGCCAGCAGGTTCACCACGAACGAGAGCACCAGCCACGTTACCCATAGCGGGATGAAAGTGAGCAGGCCCGTGACGAGGTAGCGTTTGATGCGAAGCGATGGCATGGGCAAAGGCAGTGGCTGGGGGAACGGTTAGTGTAGCAACGTGGCCTTCCCGGGCCGGGGAAGCGGTTCACGGTCTACCCAACCAAAGTACTAGACGCCATGGACGAGCCTTTCCAGCCGTGTAGTGAATCGTTTTGTGCGGGGCATCTGGTTACCGTGGCTACAGTTCCGGCCACTGGCAGTGATGCTCATGAAGATGCTCCGTTTCCTTGCGACGGTAGGACTGGCAGGTGCGCTCACTGCGTGTGCCACGGGGGGTTCCACCGAACCACCGCCCAAGGTGGATTCGGCAACGCAAGCGGTCAATACGTACCTGATCGGCGTGGACGACCAGTTGCAGGTAACGGTGTGGCACAACCCCGACCTTAGCGTGAGCGTGCCGGTACGGCCCGACGGCAAGATCACGGTGCCCCTGATCGGCGACGTCGAGGCGGGCGGCAAGACCACGGCCGCCGTATCGACGGAAATCAGCACGAAGCTCGCTTCATTTATCCGTGATCCGCAGGTAGCCGTGATCCTTACCGCCTTGCGCAGCCACGAATACCTCTCACGCGTCCGGGTAACCGGCGCGGTGCGCAGCCCCATTTCCATTCCCTACCGGCAAGGCATGACCGTGCTCGACGCGGTACTCGCCGCCGGCGGCACCACCGAATTCGCAGCCCCCGATCGCACTGAGCTCTACCGCCACGGGGAGGCCGGAGCGACCACGTCGTACGCGATTCGGCT
>NZ_DATHFX010000170.1:0-3894 GCF_035317885.1 Pinirhizobacter sp. | reverse complement strand
TGTTGGCCTCGGCCACCGGCATGTCCTGCGGCCACGACGGGGCGTTGCCGGTGGCCGGGTTGAGCATCATCGGCGGTACATAGACGCCGCCGGAGAGCACCAGGCGCACCGCCGAGAGCATGACGTCGGGCGAATAGCTCTTAGGGACGAAACCGTGCACGCCCATGTCCAGGAGTTCACGGATCAGCGAGGGTTCCTCGCTGCCGGAGAGCACGATCACCGGTATGCCGGGCAGGCGATCGATGGTTTCGCGCAAGTGGCTGCGGCCGCGCGCGCCGGGCATGGTGAGATCCACCAGGGCGAGGGTGGGCCTGACCCCGGCATCGAGTGCGGCGCGCAGTTCCTCGACATTGAGGGCCACGGTGAATTCGATCGCCGGATCGAGTTCGGCGAGCTTGAGCTTCACGCCTTCGACAATCAGGCGGTGATCGTCGGCAATCAGCACGTGCATGGTCATTCCCCTGGCCTGCACTGGGCGGCCTGTTGGCAACATAGTCCTCGCCGCGCGCCGCGGCAACCATCGCCGTGTCCGGCAGCAAGGACCGAAAAGAAGAGTGTCATGGTTATGTCACCCGCATGGATTCGCGGGCGGCATGCCCGGTCAGTGTCGAAATGGCTTCGCGGAGGTCTTCGGGCGAAACCGGCTTGTAGAGGACGTCGATATCGGCCATGCCGATCTCGCGCAGGCGCTCAGCCCGGGTCTCGCCGGTGATGAGCAAGCGGGCGAAGGGCGGCCGGCGATCCAGGCCGCGGCCGTAATGGCGGTCCAGCGCGGCCAGCACGTCCAGCCCGCTGCGGTCGCCGGCAAGGCGCAGGTCCGAGATGACAAGGTCCGGTGGCCGTGGCGACTCCGACGCGATGGCCAGGGCCTGTGCGCGGTCCTCGGCAATGAACACTTCGCAGCCCCAGCTGGTGAGGAGGAACTTGATGCCCGAGAGGATGGCCGCTTCATCGTCGATCACCATGATCCGCAGCCCGGCGATGTCCCGGGAGGGTGAAGGTGGCGCGGCGACGGCGAGCACGCCGGGGTTGGCGGTAACGGGCAGTTCGAAGCTGAACAGGCTGCCCTTGGCCACTCGCGACTTCAGCCCGATCGGCGAGCCGATCAGGTCACCCAGGCGACGCACCGTGGCCAGGCCCAGGCCCAGGCCCCGTTGGGGACCGTCCTCGCCTTCATGGCCCGGCTGGCCTTCGATGCGGTAGAACTCGTCGAACACGCGATGCCGGTGTTCCTCGCCGATGCCGGTGCCGGTATCCCATACATCCACGCGGACGCGATCCCCGCGCCGCCGGGCGCCTACCAGCACGCCGCCGGCGGGCGTGTACCGCAGCGCGTTGCTCACCAGGTTGTTGAGCATGCGCGCCACCATGGTGCGGTCGCTCACCACCCATGCGGTGGTGGGGCGTACCACCAGGCGAAGGTCGTGCTGCTCGGCCAGCATGCGGAAGTTGCGGCTGACTTCGTCGAAGACATCGTCCAGCGAGAACGAACGGCGGTCCACCGTCATCGCGCCGGTCTCAAGGCGCGACAGGTCGAGCAATTCGCTGAAGAGGCTGTCCAGCGCCTGCACGCATTCCTGGATATGGGCGATCCGATCCAGGCGTGCCGGATCCAGCTCGTCCACCGCCAGGCCCGAGGAAAACAGCGTAAGGGCGTAGAGCGGCTGGCGAAGATCGTGGGAGGCGGCGGCAAGGAAACGCGAGCGGGCGACGCTTGCCGCTTCCAGTGCCATGTTCTTGTGGGCAAGCTCGGTGGTGGCGCGCTCGATATCGCTTTCCATGCGGCGCTGGACATCGAGCAGGGCTGCTGCGGCGGCATTGAAGCCCCGTTGCAGTTCGCCGATTTCAGTATCGTCGGTAACCTTCACCGTCACGCTGCGGTTGCCGCTGGCCAGCCACTGCACGCCGTTCACCAGGCGGCGCAGCGGCCAGCTGATCCAGCGCGCCGCCTGCCAGCCGATGATGCCGGCTGCCGGCAGGCTGATGGCCAGCCAGATGATCGCGTTGCGCAGGGCGGCGCGCTGCGCGGCCACGGCGTCGGCGACGGAAACTTCCACCAGCACCGAGCCCAGGGGTGGCTGGTTGTCGTCGCCGATGTCCCGTTGCACGGTCACGGCGCCGGCATCACGATGATCGTTGGCGGTATCGGCCAGGATCTCGCCATCGGCAGCGCGGATCTGCACGTGCACTACGTTGGGCAACGAATCCACTGAGGCCGCGATGCGGACGATGTCCCGGCGCAGGCCGGCGCGCAGCGGCTCGGCCGCCATGGCGGCGGTCTGTGTGGCGATGGCCTGGGCGCTGCGCTGGCCCAATTCGTTGAGTGATTCGAACTGGTGCCGGGTGAGCAGGGTGACCAATAGCAGGGCAATGACGGTTGCCGGGGCAGCCGCCAGGCAAGTCAGGCGCTGTACCAGCGTGGTCCGCCGCCACAGGTTGCCGAGCCATGAGCTTGATGGGTCGCGCATAATTCCCCTGCCCGCGCCCGGCCGCGGGGCCTGGTACTAGCCTACAGCCAACCTCCGTGGGCGGCACTCGCCTGATGGCATAGGACTTGCGATGGGTTGCCGTGGGCTTAGGCCTTGGTGCCGAAGATCTTGTCCCCGGCGTCGCCGAGGCCCGGGAGGATGTACCCCACTTCGTTGAGTCTTTCATCGATGGAAGCTGTGAAGATCTCCACGTCCGGGTGGGTCGCCTGGACATGGGCAAGGCCCTCGGGCGCCGCCACCAGGAACAGGCCCTTGATGCGCTTGCAGCCGGCTGCCTTGAGCATCTGGACCGTGGCCACAAGGGTGCCGGCGGTGGCAAGCATCGGGTCGACGATCAACGCGATGCGTTCGTCCATGCGTCCGGTGAGTTTCTCGTAATAGGCAATGGGCCTTAAGGTTTCCTCGTCGCGCTGCAGCCCCACCACGCTCACCTTCGCCGAAGGGATCAGTTCCAGCACGCCGGGCAGCATGCCAAGGCCCGCCCGCAGGATGGGCACGATGGTGACCTTCTTGCCCTTGATGTGGGTGACTTCCACCGGCCCCGCCCAGCCTTCGATCGTCTTCTTTTCCGTTTCCAGGTCGGCCGTGGCCTCGTAGGTCAACAATGAGGCAACCTCGCTGGCCAGTTCACGGAATTCCTTGGTGCTGATGCCGGCACGGCGCATCAAGCCGAGCTTGTGGGCGATCAGGGGGTGGCGAACTTCGACGATCGTCATGGGTGGTCCTGGCAAAGGCAGGCGCCCAGTTTCGCAGAAAGAAGTAAGGGGTCAGAGTCATTTTCAAGAAAATGACTCTGACCCCTAATGGCTGGGGCGGTGGGTCAGCCCTTCAGGCAGGTGGACATGAAGCTCTTGCGCGCGTCGCCTTTGAGCGACTTGGCGCTCGCGTCCTTGTTGCAGGTGACCATCTTCTGTTGCTGCGTAGTCTTGGCTGGCGAGGCGGCCGTGTCGCCCTTCAGGCAGCTGGACATGAAGGCCTTGCGCTCGTCGCCCTTCTTGCCCGTCGCCTGCGTGTTGCAGGTGGACATGCGCTGCTGCTGCGGGGTCGGATCCTTGGCCATGGCGGGCAGGGCGAAGGCGGCGGCGATGGTGAAGGCGGAAACGGCGGAAACCAGGCGCAGGTGCTTGGACATGCTATTCCTCCGGTTGGGAATTCCGGCCGGCGGCCGGCGAGGGGGACTATACGCCTGGCGTGCACACCGTGGCGCACGATTCCCGCCGGTCCTTGGAAGGCCGGAGGAAGGGTGCGAAGCGAGGTTGGGGGTCGGAGTATTTACTCCGACCCCGCACGCCTAGGCGGCGGCCTGTTCCTGGCGGCGGGGGCCCTGGCGCAGGGCCACGCGTACTTCTTCGACGATGAGGTCGATTTCCTCGCTGGTGACGGCGAAGTGCGGGGTGAAGCGCAG
>NZ_DATHFX010000169.1:0-3702 GCF_035317885.1 Pinirhizobacter sp. | reverse complement strand
ACCTCGGCCGCCGAGCCCCAGAAGCCACCCGTCCAGACCGGGTAATCCGGATCGCCCTGCTCGAACTCGATCCACACGCCGGCACCCACCTGCGGCACCACGTACACGCCGCTCTGCTTGCCGGCGAAGGGCACGCACGGTAAGGCCCAGCTGCCGGGAATAAGCCCCGCGACATCCGGCACGATGGCCATGATGCGGCCGCGCTGTTCGGGGTCGACGTTGTTGACCACGGTACCGCGGTATTTGCCGTAGTACTTGGCGTTCATGCCGGCACCGCCGGCACGGTGGAAAGAAGTCCCTTGCGGGAGAGCGTGAACGACTGCTTGTACTCACCGCGACGAATGGTGTGACGCACCTCGCTGACGTAATGCAGGCCATCGAATGCCGGCCCTGCCCCGCGCACGCCCACCAGTTGCCGCGACTTCAGCACCCGGCCATAGCGGGTGACGTCCAGGCTGCCGCGCCCGGTAACGGTGTCGGCGGATTTCGCCGCCTCCGCCATGCCAAGGAGCATGGCCCGCACCGGGGAATACTTCGCCGTCTCAGGCAGCGGCCTGAGTGTTTGCGGGGGCGGATCGATCAGCCCCAGCGGCGGATTCAGTGGCCCGATATCGGGAATCGGGATCGGCAACGGCACCTTGGTCAGTTCATTCTGGATGTACACCACCGGAAGACTGCGGGCATTGCCCTGGTAGCTGAAGCTCAAGCTGTCCACGTTGCTGGCCGCATCCATGTCCACGTTCAACGCCGGCTGAGGCACGCCCACCTTCACCTTCGGTCCCCAGTAGGCCACGCTCATGCCCGGTGCCGGGCCCGGATCGATATAGAAGACATAACCCACGCGCTCGGCCAGCAGGCGGATGTATTCCAGGTCGTTGCCCTGCTGGCTGGGAATGCGGTTGGTGGGGATGGGAACATCCAGCGCGATGCTCGGCAGCACCAGCGGCACCACGCCGAGGAACGCATACTTGGCAAGGATCAACGCCACCACCGCTTCGGCTGGCATCGCCGGATACGGTATGCCCGGGATGCCGGAGAACAACAGCTGCTGCATCACGGCGGTGAGGTCGTCACCGGTCACCTGCAGGCTGGTATGCCGCGCATCGGACCCAGGGAGGATTTCCGTGCGCGTCACCACGCCGTCGATCAGCACATTCGGCGACCCGTTCACCGTGGCCACCAGGATCACCCGCAGCAACGGGATGGCAGCCCCGCCACTGAGCAGGAACAAGGTATGAAGCGGCGAGCGCACGCTCATCGAAAACTTCAGGGTGAAGGCGCCGGCAGCCTCGTCCGGCGCCACCACCTCCACGTCGGTCAGCGCATCAAGCACGATCTGCGGCACCGGGATCGGTACCACGGGCCCCACCAGCAGGGTCAGGTGCACGCCCTTAAGCATCACCCACTCCCGGCACGCCCTCAGGCAATGTGATGCGAAGCCGGGTGCCAATCTCGTCGGTGAGGTCCTCGGGCCGGAGCGCGCAATTGGCATCGCAGATGCGCCAGAACAGTTCCGCGTCGCCGAAGGCGGCCCAGGCGATCTGATCCAGGCGCTCGCCCTGCGTCACCACGTGCCACTGCATCGTGGCGAATTTCCCAGGCTGCGGAACGAAGCGCCGCGTGAAGTAGACCACCGGCGTGCCATCGGCCTGCGTAAAGGTGGCCGTTGGCGTGGTGAGGTAGCGGCTATTGGCGGCAATCGTGGCCATCTAAGGCACTCCCGTCACGCCCAGCGCGGACAGCGGCGCGGCAGTGAAGCTGCCGGCGAGCTTTTCCTTTTGCTGGAGGTAATTCATGAAGAGCCCCGCGGCCTTGTGGCCGGTGGGTACGTCGGTCACGGACAACACGCGGAAGCCAAGTGAAACGCGCGCGCGGATCGGGTTAAGCGATGGGTCGAAGGCTTCCTCGGTGACGCTGAATTCGGTGATGCGTACCGGCACGATGCGCGACGCGCTCCAGACGAACAGCGCCAGTGGCGTTTCCATCGGCACGATCTCCAGCGTGCCTGCCGCGGCCAGCGCGTCGTTGGCGCGCAGTTGTGCGGATGTCGGATACAGCATCGTCTCCAGCGCTGCGAGCTGGGCGAAGATGCCCGACTGCACGGCACCCGGGAATTGGTCGGGTGTTTCCAGCTGGTCGGTGGCGTCGATCTCCGCCTCAAGCTTGAAGCTTTCCACCGGCGGCCCCTTCAAGCGCAATACCTCGGCACGGTCGCCACCCTCGGCGGCCATCGATTGCACGCTCAAAGTGCGCGTGAGCGTGTCGGGGTTGTATTGCAGCGACACCACGCGCTTGACCGCCGAGGTGTCCGGATCGATCAGCACGATGCCGCCCTTCAAGATGCGCGGGGAACCGGGGAAGGCGCTCATAGCCGCATGCCAGTGCCGGGCGGCCGCGTCCGCGGGCGGGATCGTGGCGGGGGCGCGCCACGACGGGATGGCCGCGCGGTCGGAATGACCGCATTGGGCAAGCCAGCGGCGATGTCGGCTAGCCAGCGGGCCTGCGCAGCGGCGGTGCAGCCGTGGCGGGTTTCAGTGTCATAGCGGTCCTGAACCACGCGCACGGCACGCCGGACAGCATTCTGGGGAAAGGTCGAAAGCGGCGTGCCGTTCCGGATGGCATCGTTGATCCGGCGAGCCATCCTGCAGGCGATGTCCAGGTGTCCCTGCTCGTGCGCAAGCAACCTTGGTTGATCGGCCACGGCATTGGCCGTGCATTGGGTAACGAGCGCCGGGCAGTCGCCGCGCGTGGCAGCCGTGATCGGCGGCGCCGCAGCCGCAGGGCACGTGCCGTCACTGCTCCAGGTGAAGGCCCCAGGCACCATGCCCCGCGGCATGCGCCGGGTGAAGTTCTGGTTACACTGCCTGCCGACGCGTGCGCAGCCGTTCTCGTTCGGATTATTCGCCCGGGCAACCGAACGTATGACGTGGCTGCTTCGCGGCAGGAAGACACCCTGGAACACATGGGTCTGATCGGCCGTCCAGCCAAGGATCGTCTGCATGCAGGTAGCCGCCACGGTGTCCATCGCCATGGGGGCGACGTCCGATCCGGTGACAGCGGCAAAACCACCCAGGGCACGGACCTCGCTAAAGTCGCCGAGCGTCAATGGAGCATGCGGGCAATCGTTGGGGATACCGCGGGTGCCGCGAAGGCACGCAGCGAGGCGGTCGTCGGTCCTGCCCGTGAAGTCCGCACCGGGCCCGGCTTCATCCAGGCCTTCAAAGGCCACGCCACGGCGTGGCTGCCGCTGCACCGAAAGTGGCGCAGCGATGCTGGGCGAGGCGTGGTCACCGGCGGCGACGCGATCGGCCGCCTGGTCGGCATCGCGCTCGGCGGGGTCGTTATCCGATCCGAGCATCATGCTCGAGAGTGATTTGCGCATGAGTCCGCCGCCCTGTTGCACGACGTGGGCCAACTCGTGTGCAATCAGGTGCCGTCCTCCCCGGGTTCCCGGTGCATAACTCCCCGAGCCGAAGACGACGTGCGAACCCACCGTATAGGCGGCGGCATCGACGGCCGCCGCCGATTGCGCGGCGGATGCATCGTTATGTACGCGGACGTGGCTGAAATCGTGGCCGAATCCTCGTTCCATCGGTGCGCGCACGGCCGGTGCTAGCGGTGAACCCGGCGACGCCAGCACCGCGTGGACGCTCGATGGTACGGCGTCGATCTTCGCGCCTGTGGCCGCCTTGCGTTGCAGCT
>NZ_DATHFX010000168.1:0-2522 GCF_035317885.1 Pinirhizobacter sp. | reverse complement strand
CGAACCCGCGTAGTAGGGATTTTCGCCTGCCGCGTGGTCGGTGGCGTCGCGCACCTCGGTCACTTCCGGCACCCGCGCGCGCAGGGTTTTCTCCACGCCCTGTTTGAGGGTGACGTCCACCATGCCGCAGCCGTGGCAGCCGCCGCCGAACTGCAATACCACCACGCCCTCGGCGGTGACTTCCTTCAGGCTGATACGCCCGCCATGCGAGGCCACCATCGGGTTGATCTCGGTGGCCACCACATACTGCACGCGCTCAACCAGCCCCGCGCCCTCGCCGGGCATCTCGCCCTTGATGCGGGGAGCGCGGATGTTCAACTGGCCACCGGTGGCGTTGGTTTCGAAATCGATGCTGGCAGGATCAAGCCACTGCACGCTTGCGCCTTCCACGTAAAGATGGAAGCCCTCGCACTCGACGGTCCACTCATCGCCGGTAAGCTCGGAAGGTTCGCAAAATTCGAGGTCGCAGGTGGCCGAAGGGGTGCCTGCATCCACCACGCGCAAGCGGATGCCAAGGCCTTCGATGTCCTGTTGCGTGATGAGCCTGCGGAAATGGGCCTGCGCGCGTTCAGTGATGTCGATCATGGGAACTCCGTGCCGCCGTGGGGAGCCGGCGGGGATACCTGACCATTTTAGTACGGATTCGACCCGGGCGCACGCCAAGTGCTTTACTTTTCACGGCCGACCTTCGACCCTTTGCGCCTCACTCGCCAATCGGGAACCTTCCATGTCGATCACCCAGCTCGCCGAAGCCTCCTGCCAGCCGCGCAAGGGTGCCGCCGACGCGCTCGACGACAACACGGTATCGACGTACCTTGCCGACCTCCCCGGCTGGCAGAAGACCGCCGATGGCAAAGCCATCGTCAAGGATTTCCCTTTCAGCGACTTCCACCACACCCTGGGCTTCATCAACGCGGTGGGCTTCATGGCCAACACGCAGGACCATCATCCGGACCTGGAAGCCGGCTACGGGCATTGCAGGCTGCTGTGGTCCACCCACGACGTGGGCGGCCTGTCGCTGAACGATTTCATCTGCGCCGCCCGCGTCGAACGCCTGCTCGCCGGTTGACATGGGCTCGACCTCGCGTCGTGTCCTGGCGGCTGCCTTGTTCCTCGCGGCCGCAGCCCTGGCGCTCACCCTGCTGCCTGGGCTTTCGACCTGGCTGACCTGGCGGGAACTGGCGCAAACGGCCCAGGCCGACGCCGCCAGCTGGAGCCGCCAGGCTTCGCCCTGGCACTGGACCATCCGCCGTCCCGAAGACCTCGTCGCCGGCCGCGTTTTCGGCGAAGTCAGCCAGGCGACGAGCCCCGACGGCCTGGTGCTGCGCAGCGAAGAGAGCTCGCCTTTCGAGATGGGACTGCCGCTGGCACGGACGGCCGACCTGACGCACGCGGGCCGGCTGCATATCCAGATGAAGCCCGAAGCGCCCGTATCGGTGCAATTGGTGGTCCGCGAGCGCCTGGACGGGCCGGCGTTTGTCAGCGATGCCGTTTTCGGCGCAACGGACCTGGCGCTGGACGCGCCATTGCTCAGCTGGACGGCCGATGGGCGTCCATCGATGCCACCGACACGGGCGGCGATGCTCCGGCTACGCCTGCAACTGCAACCGGGGAAGTCGGTGGTTTTCTCCGGCGCATCGCTCGAACCGATGGCACCGGTAGCCTTGCCCATGCCCGGCACGCCATCACGCACCCATTCGCTGGGCGCATGGATCGATGCCGCCGGCCACCTGGACGCACGCCAGATCCCCTGGCTGGTCCCGGCGGCGAGCCTGCGCGCGGAAAATCTCCTGCACTGGCGCGACCGCGCCCGCGATGCCATCCCGGCTGCCATCGTCGGCAGCGGCGCACCACATCCAGGCCTCCCCGCCTGGGCCAGCCAGCGGCTGGCGGCCGTTCTGGTCATCTTCTACGTGCTGGGCCTGATCTGGCTCTGGCGCCGCCCGCCCACACGGCCAGGGCTACGCGCGGGCCTTGAAACCGCGGGCCTGCTGGCCGGTCCCTTGTGGCTGGTGGCCGGGCTTCATTTCGGCACGGCCGACATTCCATTGCCTGCCGTCGCCTGCGTCGCAGCACTGGCCTTCGGGGCCTTGCTGGCCTGGCGCGACCGGCACGCCCCCTATGGATTGCGGCCGGCCAGCGGTGCGGAACGATGGCTCACGCCCTTCCTGTTGCTACCGGTGGCCATCGTGCTGGCGATGGGAGCGGAGCGTGCCTGGACCGTGCCGGACCAGTTGCGCGTGCTCACCTACATCGCCTGGGCGTTCGTCCAGCAATGGCTGCTGCTCTCGCTCGTGGGCCGCCGCCTCCACCGGCTCCTGCCGCCCACGGCGGCGATGTTCGTCACCGCGCTGGCTTTCGCCCTGCTGCATACGCCCAACGGGGCGCTGATGCAGATGTGCTTCATCGGTGAACTGTGGTGGGCCTGGTGCTACTACCGCGGGCGGTCGCTGGTACCGATCGCGGTCGCCCACGCCGCCTGTGCCCTGGTGCTCGAGGCTGGCCTCGCCGGTGGCTCGTAC
>NZ_DATHFX010000167.1:0-4792 GCF_035317885.1 Pinirhizobacter sp. | reverse complement strand
TGTCGCCCGAGGCGCACGAAGCGCTGGCCATCGCCATGAACCGCCTGGGCGCGCGCAGCAATTCCGGCGAGGGCGGCGAAGACCCGGCCCGCTACGGCACCGAGAAGGCATCGAAGATCAAGCAGGTGGCGTCGGGCCGTTTCGGCGTGACACCGACGTACCTGGTCAATGCCGAGGTACTGCAGATCAAGATCGCCCAGGGTGCCAAACCCGGCGAAGGCGGTCAGTTGCCGGGCCACAAGGTGGACAAGAACATCGCCCGGCTGCGTTACGCCAAACCCGGCATCGGCCTGATATCCCCGCCGCCACACCACGACATCTACTCCATCGAAGACCTGGCCCAGCTGATCCACGACCTGAAGGAGGTCAACCCGCAGGCCCTGGTTTCGGTGAAACTGGTGTCGCACGCGGGCGTCGGCACGGTGGCCGCCGGCGTGGTGAAGGCAGGCGCGGACCTCATCACCGTGTCCGGCCACGATGGCGGCACCGGTGCCAGCCCGCTCACCTCGATCAAGTACGCCGGCACGCCGTGGGAACTGGGCCTGGCCGAAACGCAGCAGACGCTTCGGCTGAACGACCTGCGCGACCGCGTCCGGCTGCAGACCGATGGCGGCCTGAAGACCGGCCTGGACGTGGTGAAGGCCGCCATGCTGGGCGCTGAGAGTTTCGGCTTTGGCACGGGCCCAATGGTGGCGCTGGGCTGCAAGTACCTGCGCATCTGCCATCTGAACAACTGCGCCACGGGCGTGGCCACGCAGCACCCGGTGCTCCGCGCCGCCCATTTCACCGGCCTGCCGGAGATGGTGATGAACTATTTCCGTTTCGTCGCCGAAGACGTGCGCCTGCACATGGCCGCGCTCGGCGTGCGCTCGATGGCCGAGCTCATCGGCCGCAGCGAGAAGCTCGAACAATTGAAGGGCACCACCACCGGCCACGGCCAGCTCGATCTTTCCCGCCTGCTGGGTACCGATGGCCTGGCCAACCACGAGGCTACGCAATGCGTGCTGCCGCGCAACCCGATGCGCGATCCGGCGGCGCTGGCCACGCGCATCAACGAAGACACGCGTGAAGCAGTGGCGCATGGCACGGGCGGCACGTTCGACTACGACATCGCCAATACCGACCGCGCCATCGGCGCGCGGCTGTCCGGTGAGGTTGCCCGACGCTGGGGCGATGCCGGCATGGCGGGCCATCCCCTGCTGCTGCGCCTGCGTGGCGCGGCAGGCCAGAGCCTGGGTGCATGGAATGCCGGTGGCGTGCACATCGAACTGGACGGCGAAGCCAACGATGGCGTGGGCAAGGGCATGGCCGGCGGCCGCCTGGTGATCCGCCCGCCGGCGGATTCGCCTTTCGCCAGCCAGGACGCCGCCATCATCGGCAATACCTGCCTGTACGGCGCCACCGGTGGCGAGCTGTTCGCCGCCGGCCGCGCCGGCGAGCGCTTCGCCGTGCGCAACTCCGGCGCCCTGGCCGTGGTGGAAGGTGCCGGCGATCATTGCTGCGAGTACATGACCGGTGGCGTGGTGGCTGTGCTCGGTTCCACGGGCCTGAACTTCGGTGCCGGCATGACCGGTGGCTTCGCCTATGTGCTTGACCTCGACCGCGACTTCGTCGATTGCTACAACCACGAGCTGGTCGACATCGTGCGCATCTCGCCTGAAGGCATGGAGCACTACATGCAGCACCTGCGCAATCTCATCGCCCGCCACGCCGAAACCACGCACAGTGCCTGGGGCCGCAAGGTGCACGCGGATTTCCGCGGCCTGCTGCAGCGCTTCTGGCTGGTCAAACCCAAGGCGGCGAGCCTTGATGCACTGGCCGAAGAACTGCGGAGCGCCGCATGAGCGCGAAGGACTTCCGCTTCCTGGAGGTATCGCGGCAGACGCCGCGCACGGTACCGGTACCGGTGCGCGTGCTGGGCTATTCGGAGATATCGGGCGACTTCGCAGCATCCGAGGCCGCCACCCAATCCGAGCGCTGTATCGACTGCGGCAATCCGTATTGCGAACACGCCTGCCCGGTGCACAACTACATCCCGAACTGGCTGAAGCTGGTGCAGGACGGCCGCCTGTTCGAGGCGGCCACCTTGATGCACGAAACCAATCCCTTGCCGGAAATATGCGGCCGGGTGTGCCCGCAGGACCGCCTGTGCGAAGGCGCCTGCACGCTTGAGCAGACCGCCTTCGGCGCCGTCACCATCGGCAGCGTCGAGAAATGGGTGACCGACGAGGCCATCCGCCAGGGCTGGCGTCCGGACCTTTCCCGCGTGCGCGAAAGCGGCCGCCGCGTCGCCATCGTCGGTGCGGGTCCGGCGGGATTGTCCTGTGCCGACCGCCTGCGCCGCGCCGGTATCGCAGCCGACGTCTACGACCGCTACCACGAGATCGGCGGACTGCTCACCTTCGGCATCCCGCCGTTCAAGCTGGACAAGGCCGTGATGCGCACGCGTCGCGAGGTGCTCGAAGGCATGGGCGTGCGCTTCCGCCTGGGCATCGAGATCGGCCGTGACCTCGACTTTGCCGAACTCGTCGATGGCTACGACGCGGTGTTCGTCGGCACGGGCGCTTACACCTATGTCGACGGCCGCCTGGATGGCCGCGAACTGACGGGCGTGCATGACGCGCTGCCATTCCTGATCGCCAACGTTCACCGGCTGCTGCGCGATGAAGTGCCCTCGGCAACCTACGACATGCGCGGCAAGCACGTGGTGGTGCTGGGCGGTGGCGACACCGGCATGGACTGCAACCGCACGGCGATCCGCCTGGGCGCGGCGTCGGTCACCTGCGTCTATCGCCGCGACGAAGCCAACATGCCCGGCTCGCGCCGCGAAGTTGGCTACAGCCGCGAAGAGGGCGTTCAATTCCTCTTCCACAAGCAGCCGGTGGCCTTGCTCGGGGAAGACGGCCAGCTGAACGCGGTGCGCGTGGTGGATACGGAGCTTGTCGCCGGCGCCGATGGGCGCATGCGACCGCAGAACATCCCCGGCAGCGAGAGCGACCTACCGGCCGACGTGGTGATCCAGGCCTTCGGCTTCCAGCCGAGCCCGCCCGACTGGTGCCAGCTGCACGGCGTGGCGCTGGACCCGTCGGGCAAGATCCTGGTGGGTGGGGCGGGGCAGTTGCCCTTCCAGACCAGCCACCCGCGCATTTTCGCCGGCGGCGACAACGTCCGCGGTGCGGACCTGGTGGTCCGCGCCGTCCATGACGGCCGGGAAGCCGCCGGATCCATCGCCCGCATGCTGGCCGATACCCCCGTCGCCCAGCCGGTGGCCGCGGTGGCCTGATAACCGGCACAATGGGGGAATGAATCGCCCGGGGGTCATACCTGCATGTGCCTGATCGCGTTCGCCTGGAACGTGCACCCACGCTGGCGCCTGCTGCTGGTGGGCAATCGCGATGAGTTCCATGAGCGCCCTTCGGCCCCCCTGGCGCGCTGGGAAGTCCATCCCGGCATCGTTGCCGGGCGTGACCTGCAGGCCGGCGGTACCTGGCTCGGGGTCGCCGACGGGGGCCGGGTGTGTGCCGTCACCAATGTGCGCGATCCCCGCGACACGCATGGGGGTCTCTCACGCGGGCTGTTGCCGGTGGAGTACCTGATCGACGGTAGTGCTTCGGGGCATGCCGAAGCCCTGCGCCAGCGCGCCGCCGACTATCGCCCCTTCAACCTGCTCACCTTCGACGGCCAGTCGGCGTACTACATCGGCAACCGGCCGACGGCGCGCGTGGAAGCGATCGTGCCCGGCGTGCATGGCCTGTCCAACGCCGACTTCAACGCGCCATGGCCGAAAACCCAGGCCGCCAGCGAGAAACTTTCGCGCTGGATCGACGGCGCTGACGACGGCGATTTCGAATCGCTGTTTGAGATCCTCGCCCACGAGGGCACCTGGCCCGACGACGTGCTCCCCGATACCGGTGTAGGCATCGACCTGGAGCGCCAGCTCTCGGCCACCTTCATCCGCGGCGAGCGCTACGGTACGCGCGCCAGCACCATCGTTGCGGTGGACCACGACGGCGCGACCATCGTGGTGGAGCGGCGCTTCGGACCCAATGGCGAGAAGGCCGGGGAAACCGCCGTGGCGATCGAAGCGTCGATCTAGAGCAGCAGCGAACGGCCGCCGTCGACGCGGATCACCTGTCCGGTGACGAACTTGGCATCGCGAAGCAGCCATAGCACGGTGCTTGCGATGTCCTCTGGGTCGCCGCAGCGCTTGAGCGGCGTCGCGGCAATCATCGATTCCCGTTCCGTGTAGTCCTTGCCGTGCTCAGGCCAGAGGATCGCGCCTGGGGCAATGGCATTGACGCGCACCTGCGGCGCGAGTTCGATGGCCAGCGATTGCGTCATCGCCACCAACGCGGCCTTGGCCATGCCATACACCGTATGCTCGCGAAGCGGGCGCTCGGCATAGATATCCACCATGTTGACGATGGCGCCCTGCTGCGCGGCCAGGTGTGGCGCCGCCGCCTGTGACAGGAACAACGGCGCACGTGCGTTGCTGGCGAAGAGATTGTCCCATGCCGCGCCGTCGATGCTGCCGACTGGCGTGGCATGGAAGCTGGACGCGTTGTTCACCAGCGCGTCAAGGCGGCCGTGCCAGCGCGCAGCTTCCTCCACCATGGTGGTGAGCCGGGCATCGTCAGCGAGATCCGCGCTGAGGGTGAGTACGCTGTCGGCGCGCAAGGCATTGAGTTCCGCGGCCAACGCCTGGGCCTCCACCGTCGACCTGTGGTAGTGCAGCGCGATGTCGAAGCCTTCCGCGTGAAGGCGGCGCACCACCGCCGCGCCGATGCGGCGG
>NZ_DATHFX010000166.1:0-5031 GCF_035317885.1 Pinirhizobacter sp. | reverse complement strand
ACTGGCGGTCTTCGCGCTTGCCGTTGTCGGACAGTGCGCGGGGCAGGTCGTCCTGGTTCTCTTCGAGCTTTTGCAGCAGGTCCGGGCTGATGGTGAGGCGGTCGCAGCCGGCCAGGGCCTGGATCTGGCCGATGTTGCGGAAGCTCGCGCCCATCACGACGGTCGGATAGCCGTGCAGCTTGAACCAGTCGTAGATGCGGCGCACCGACTGCACGCCAGGGTCTTCAGCCGGCGCATATACCTTCTTGTCGGTGTGCTCGACATACCAGTCGAAGATGCGGCCGACGAAGGGCGAGATCAGCGTGGCACCGGCTTCGGCGCAGGCGCGCGCCTGTTCGAAGCTGAAAAGCAGCGTCATGTTGCAGTTGATGCCTTTCTTTTCCAGGTACTCGGAGGCGCGGATGCCTTCCCAGGTAGAAGCCAGCTTGATGAAGATGCGGTCGTTCTTGATGCCGGCGTCGTTGTACATGCCGATCAGGCGCTCGGCCTTGGCAATGGAGGCGTCGGTATCGAAGGACAGGCGTGCGTCTACTTCGGTGGACACTCGACCGGGCACGATGTCCAGGATCTTCCGCCCGACCTGCACGGCCAGGTGGTCACTGGCATCGGTCAGCTGCTGCTGGCGGTCTTTCGATTTGCCCTTGGCCCAGGCCACGGCCTCGTCGATCAGCGGGGCGTAGCCGGCGTCACCGGCGGCCTTGAGCAGCAGCGAAGGATTGGTGGTGGCGTCCACCGGCTTCCACTTGCCGATCGCCTGGATATCGCCGGTATCGGAGACGACGGTGGTGATCTTGCGCAGCTGTTCGAGTTGGCTCGCCATGGGGGACATCCTTAGGGTTCGAAGGGGGCTATAACTGAACCAACATATGTACCAGACCGCTCGTTGCCAAGGTGTCGATGGCGGCTAGTAAAGATCCACCGGGTCGACATCCAGCGACCAGCGCACCTTGCGCGCCCCGGGGACGGCCGCCAGGCGGGCTGCCCATGTCTTGAGGAAGGCGTGAAGCTTGCCGCGCGTGGCAGCTTCCACCAGCAGCTGGCCCCGGTGGCGGCCGGCCCGCAGCGGCATGGGCGCAGGCATGGGACCTGCAACGCCCCAACCGGCCTCGGGCGGGATCGCGGCCAATGCGCCGGCCAGGAAGGCATCGACGGCGTCGCGGCCCAGCGCGTCCACGCGCAACAGCACCTGGCTGCCGAAGGGTGGCAGTTCCGTCAGCCGCCGTTCGTCCAGCAGCTGTGCCGCGACCGCGCCGTAACCAGACTGCAGCAGGGTGCGCAGCATCGGGTGGTCGGGATGGTGGGTCTGCAGGATCACCGTGCCCGGTTTGCGCGCGCGTCCGGCGCGCCCGGCCACCTGCACCACCAGTTGGGCGAGTCGTTCGTTGGCGCGGAAGTCCACGCTGTGCAGGCCTTCATCGACGCCGACGATGGCCACCAGCGTGAGGTTGGGCAGGTCGTGGCCCTTGGCCAGCATCTGCGTGCCGACGAGGATCGCCGGCTTTTCGTCGGCCAGCGAGCCGAGCAGTTCTTCGAAGGCGTCACGGCGGCGCGTGGTCTCGCGATCCACGCGCAGCACGGGGACATCGGGAAAGCGTGCGGTGAGCGCTTCTTCAAGCCGCTCGGTGCCCTGGCCCTGCGGTCGAAGCTCTTTGGTCCCGCAGTTCGGGCAGGCCTCCGGCAGGCGTTGTTCCCGGTTGCAGTGATGGCACACCAGCCGGCGGCGGCCGGCGTGCAGTGTCATCGGCCGTTCGCAGCGCGTGCAGTCGGCATGCCAGCCGCAGGCATGGCACAGCAACACCGGCGCATAGCCGCGGCGGTTGCGGAATACCAGGGCTTGCTCGCCACGCGCCAGGCACGCCGCCACCGCGTTGATCAAGGTTGGCGACAGGCCGTGGTCGAGCCGTTGCGTCCGCATGTCCACGATCTGAACGCGCGTGGGTTGGGCGGCGCCCGGCCGCACCCGCAGGCGCAGTTCGCGGTAGCGGCCTGCATCGACGTTGGCCAGGCTCTCCAGCGACGGCGTGCCCGAACCCAATACCACCGGCACGCCCAGCGCGCGGGCACGCACCAGGGCGAGGTCGCGCGCGTGGTAGCGGAAGCCTTCCTGCTGCTTGTAGGAACCATCGTGCTCTTCGTCCACCACGATCAGGCCAGCCTCGGGCAGCGGCGTGAACACCGCCGAGCGCGTGCCCAGCACCACGCGAGCGCTACCGTCGCGGGCGCGCAGCCAGGCACGGGCGCGGTCGCCTTCGGACAGGTTCGAATGCAGCACTTCCACCGCCACGCCCAGGCGGTCGCGCAGGCGCCGCACCGTCTGCGGCGCCAGGCCGATCTCCGGCACCAGCATGAGCGTCTGCCTGCCGGCGGCCAGCGCCTGTTCGATCAGGGCCAGGTAAACCTCGGTCTTGCCGCTGCCGGTGACACCATCAAGCAGGAAGGGCTGGAACTGGCCGAACGATTCGCCGATGGCCGACACCGCTGCGGCCTGTTCGGCGGTCAGCTGCGGCGCCGGCGCGCCACGTCGGGGAAGAATGGCGGCGGACCATTCGAGCTTCTCCACCAGGCCCGCCTCCAGCAGGCGCCGGCCGGCGTCGCGCCATTTGGGAACGAGCTCGTCAAGTTCATCGGCGGCGCGCGGGCCGTCGGCCAGTGCATCGAGCAGGCGCTGGCTGCCGCCCTTGCGCGTGCCGGCGGCGTGGACGTCGCGGCCGGCCATGGTGGTGGCCCAGGCTTCACGGCCCAGTGCCGGCAAGGGCCGCGGTTCGCGCAGGGCCAGGGGCAGTGCATTCACCAGCGCCTCGCCCGGTGCACCCAGCCAGTAATCGGCGGCCCAGTTCACGCTGGCCAGGAGTTCGGCATCGAGCAGCGGGGCGTCGTCCAGGAGTTCCAGGGCGGCTTTGAGTTTTCCGCCCGCGACCGTGGATTCGGCGGCCGGATCCACCACCACGCCCACCGCCTTGCCCTTGCCGAACGGCACCAGCACCCGTGCACCGGCCCGGGCCTGGCCGCGGGCGGGCGGCAGGTAATCGAACAGGGTGGGCAGGGGAACGGGCAGGGCAACGCGAAGGACGACAGGCATGGCCGGAAGTGTAGCGGGCGGCGTCGCAGGGTCTGCGACCGCCGGCGTGCGGGGGCTTCCCGGTCTGGATCATCACCTTGGGCAGCGATTGATCACCGTCATCGAGATGTCATCGCTAAGTCTCTATGGGTCGGGGGGTTTCAACCTTATCCACAACGTCTGTGGATAAGTCTGTGGATGGAGGAAGGCGAGAGGCTCTTTTTGCTCGGCGCGGGGCCCCGTGGGTCACCCTGACTACATTTTGATCACCCAAAAAAACTGTTTTTAATCAATCGGCTATAAATTCCTGCCTTGCAGTGTTCATGTTCTGGTCACCGTCCCGTCACGTCGGTTGACGCGCCGGGGCGTCTGTGCAAAACCCCGGCGGCGCGCTAATGCGAAAGACTGATCGCGGCCGCTATCAGCAGCGCCCAGAACAGCATCCACGCGTACCAGAACCCGGCAAAAAAATACTTCAGGAGGGTCTTGATCCAACCCTGCCGGTACACCCGTTTCTGGGTCAGCAACAGGTACACCGGCATCCACAGGAAGAGAGCGGCCTGCAGCCAGCCGGTGACGGTGTACGCCCAGACCGCATGGGGCTTGAGCAGGTTGCCCAGCATCGACAGCAATGCCACCAGCAGCACGGACAGGAACAGGAAGGCGTGGCTGTGCAGGGACACGATCATGTGTTCCATGTACAGGCGCCGGCGGAAGATATAGACGATCTTCAGCAGCAGGGCGAAGATCGGCAACAGCACCAGCATGGTTTGCGGAAGCACGCTGAAGAGGCCGGCGATGAACCGTTCCTTGGCGTCGGCGTCACCCTCCTTCATGGCGGCCAGGTTGGCTTTCACCCGCACCAGGCCCTGGTCCAGGCGGATGTTCACCAGCTTGGGCAGCCAGCCGATATGGAAGCGGCTGGATTCCTCAGGATGGCTGGGGTCGATCCGTTCGTCGGGGTGGTTGTGCTCGAAGGCGTTCAGCTCGGCCATGCGCCGGTTGGCCTCGTGCACGCGCTGCGCCGATTCACCGTCCAGTGCGGCGGTGTCCGCGCCAGGCTTATGGCGGGCGGCATCGATCTGGCCCTGGACGGCGTCCAGGCGCTTCTGCACGCCTTCCTCGCTGGTATCGCGGGCGAATTCTCCCGTATCGCCGCCATCCCACTTGGTGGTGATGTGGGCGCCATGCGCCTTGGGTTCGGCACTACTCCCCTGTCCGAAGCCGACCGCCAGGTGCACGGCGAAGAACGCCAGCAGGCAGAACACGAACATCAGGCGGAACGGCTGCACATAACGAACGCGCCGCCCGGCGAAGTACTCCAGGGTAAGGAAGCCGGGCTTCAGGAAGAGCGGCGGCAAGGTGTGCACGATGCGCTCGTCGACATGGAAGATCATGTCCAGGGTGTCTTCCACCATCGAGTGGATCGGCCGCAGCACGCTCTTCACCGACTGCCCGCAGGCATGGCAGAACGGGCCTTGCAGGGGCGCCTGGCAGTTGGCGCAATGCAATGCCGGTGCGTCTGCCGGTTCGTTTTCCGGCGCCGCCGGCGCGAGCTCGTTGCTGGACATCGTTCCCTCCCCGGGACGAAAGCTGGGCGGCGCGAATGATCGCACAGCCCGTCCTCCATCGGCTCGCGCCATCGGGCACCCTCGCTTTCGGCACGGGGGTCATGACTATCCGCCCTGACCCGGTTACCGCATCGCCCGTACAATGGCCGGCCCCGTTGTCGATTGCCCCTGTCATGGCTGTTCACACCATCGATCGCGCCCGCGTCCGCCGCGAAGCCGGGGCGACCGTGCGCCTGGCCCTGCCGTTGATCGTCGCGCAGTTGTCGGCGATGGCGCCCAATGCGATCGACGCCATCCTGGCCGGCCATTTCAGTGCGCACGTGCAGGCGGCGGTGGTCACCGGCACCAGTATCTGGGTGCTGGCCCTGGTGCTGGCCCTGGGCACCATGATGTCGGTGCCGC
>NZ_DATHFX010000165.1:0-34941 GCF_035317885.1 Pinirhizobacter sp. | reverse complement strand
ATTGGCCAGTTCATCCTCGATGGTGGCCGGATCAATGGCAAAAGCGTGCTTGCCCCCGGGTACCTGGCCGACGCCACGCGCAAGCACGCATCCACCGATACACCGGGCATCGGCTATGGCTACCAGTGGTGGACCTACGACGATGGCCGATTCACCGGCATCGGCATCTTTGGCCAGATGATGCACATCGATCCCAAGCGCGGCCTGGTGATCGTGCAGCTGGCGGCATGGCCGTCAGCCGTCGGCCCGGAAGAAATCGCTGCGCGCCGTGCCTTCGTGGCGGCGGTCACCGCCGGCGTCGACGCGGAAACCACGCCCACCAAGTAGGCTCGTCCCATGACCGACCCATCCATCGTTTTCCTGCTCGATGTCGACGATACCCTGCTCGACAACGACCGCTTCAGTGCGGAGCTGGCGCAAACGCTCGTCGAACGGTTCGGCGCCGAGGAACAGAAGCGCTGGGCCGACATCGACAAGGGACTTCGCGCCCAATACGGCTTCGCGGATTACCTGGGCATCCTGCAGCGCTTCCGCTTGGGACTGGAAGATCATCCGCGGATTCTGGAGATGTCCGACTGGCTGCTGTCGTATCCCTTCGACGAGCGCGTCTATCCCGGCACCCTAAAGGCCCTGGCTTACCTGGCATCGCTGGGTACACCCGTGGTTCTTTCTGATGGCGATGCAGTGTTCCAGCCGCGCAAACTCAAGCGCGCGGGCCTGTGGGACGTGCTGCAGGGCAGGGTATTGATCTACGTACACAAGGAAACCCAGCTGTCCCAGATGCAGGCGCGCTACCCAGCGGACCACTACGTGATGGTCGACGACAAGCTTCGCCTGCTGGTAGCCATGAAGGCGGAACTCCGAAACAGGCTCACCACCGTATTCGTGCGCCAGGGACACTATGCGGCCGATTCAGACGCGCTGTTGGCCACCAACCCGCCGGACATCGTCATCCAGGACGTCGGCGAGCTCTCTACCATCGACCTCGAGCGGTTCCTCTCCGGGCGCCTTGGCGCTACTTGAAGATCCCGCGCTCGAACAGGCCCACATTGGCACGCAGTCGCTGTTCCACGGCTTTTTCGCCAAATAGCTGGGGCATGCGCGACTGCAACGCCGGTTCGAAGATGGTCGGCCCGAACACCACCAGCAGCACCTGCATGGCGCGCCAGGTCGTGTCCTCGGCCTGGCGCAGCATGCCCGCCGTTTGCATCCGCTCGAGCGTGCGGGCAACCATTTCAAGCAAGGCGTCGAGCAGGTTCGATCGCCCCGAAAGCGCGTCGTCCAGGAACGAACGGCGGATGTAGCTGCGCACGTCCTGGTCGTGGATCACCACCTTGTTGATGGCATGGCCGAAGCGCGTGGCGATCTCGGTGGATGGTCCCTTGACCTCCACCGCCTCGAATTCGGTGCCGAAAGCGTGCAGTACGGCCTGGTCGACGGCAGTCCGCAAGCCGTCCTTGCTGCCGTAATGGTGGGCGATCAGGGCGGGCGAGACCCCGGCCTTCTGCGCCACCATGCGCATCGAGGTGGCAGCGAAGCCCTTCTTGGCGAACAGGCCAAGCGCAACATGGCGAATTTTCGCCTTCGCCGTGAGATCGGCCATCGCAACCGGGCTCATAGGATCATCTTCATGAAGCTGCCGTGCATAGGCATCTGCGTCATCCGTTCGCGCCCGGCACTTCTGGGGAAAGCGTGGGGCTCAGCATGTGGGTTCGCCTACACGATACCTGTCACGTTCTAATGGATGAGGTTCCCTGAACAGAACCGTATTTCCGTTTAGCCCGCTGACCATATTCCCCTTATGTGTGAATTACCTCACTGACAGCGCTTTTTCTTAATGCTGGCAGATACCTCCGACTGCAGGCGACGCGTTCGCCGTCGCTCATGCGCAGGCGGGCCTCGCCGCCGTCGAGCGGTTCGATTTCCGCCACATGATCGAGATTGACGATGCTGCTGCGGTGCACGCGGCGGAATCGGGTGGGGTCCAGCCGTGTCTCCAGGCCGCCAATGGTGCTGCGCAGGGGATAGTCCCGGCCGCGCACCCGAAGGTTCACATAGTTGCCCGAAGCCTGCGCCCGTTCGATGTCGGCGGCGGCCACCAGGAATTCCTTGCCGAGCTTGCGCACCAGGAACCGCGTGGGCCGCTCAACCGGTTCCAGCGCCGGGCCTTCGTCCGGCGCGTCCAGCAGACTGGCCTCGCCTTGCGCCCGCAACACCAGTTGGTGGTACAGGTGCACCACCACCAGGATCAACGTGTAGGTACGGACATCCTTGATCAGTTCGTAGAAGAAGCGGGACACCGGATCGCCGAAATCGTAATGGCTCCCGTGCATGGCGTAGACGGCGTGACGTACGGCCACCATGGCCGCCACGTGCACCAGGCTGAAGGCCACGCTGCCGGCCACATGCCCGGCAATGCTCGATCGCAGGCGGCCCCATGCCAGGGGCAGGCGCTGGTCCAGCCAGGCGATGCCTGGCACCAGGCAAAAGATCACCAGGGAGCTGGACCATTCCCACGAGGCCACTTCCCAGTCGGCGAAGGACAAATGGGCGCGTGCGATGTCCATCTGGGCGGTGACCGTGTTGCCCCAGGCATTCGTGGCGCAAATGATGAACCAGAACACGGTGGCGGCCGCAGACCGGTAACGCAGGAACTGGTCGAGCAGGATGGGCGGGGTTACCGGGCGCGAGATGGTCATGGGACGAAAGTATAGGCGGCGGCCGTGACGGGTTGCTCCCGCGGGAGCCGCCACTTGTCCCTGATGACGGGAATTTCATCACTTGGTGCGTGACGCCCGCCCGGCGGGACAGCACTCTTCGTTCCATGTCCCCACGGATGCCGACGATGAGCCTGCGAACTGCCCTAGCCGTGATGCTGTTGATGCCCATGATCGCGGTTGCCGCCGACCAGTCCTGGACCGCCTACGGTGGCGCTCCGGGGGGCGGCCAATATTCCCCCCTGAAGGAGATCGACCGGACCAATGTGGGTCGGTTGCACATTGCCTGGGTATTCCGCACGGGTGAATTCGGCCAGGCCATGTACCGGCAGAAGCACCTGACCTTCGAGGCCAACCCGCTGGTGGTCGATGGCCGCATGGTGGTACCCACGGCCACCGGCAAGGTCTTCGCCCTGGATCCTGCCACCGGCAAGCCGCTGTGGACCTACGACGCCCAGATCATGAAGCACGCCTGGTACGGCGATCTCGCCTCGCGCGGTGTCAGTACCTGGCTCGACGCCCAGGCGCCCGACGGCGCGGCCTGCCGGCGACGCATCGTCTTCACCACGCCCGATGCAAGGCTGATTTCGCTCGACGCCGCCGACGGCAAGCCTTGCGCGGGCTTCGGCCAGGGGGGCGAAGTCGACTTGCGCGAAGGCATACGCTTCCGCCACAAGGGCGGTTACAGCCAGACGTCGCCGCCGGCGATCATCGGTGACATTGCCGTGGTCGGATCGTCTATCGGTGACAACGGCGCCGTGGAACAGGAACAGGGCGTCGTGCGCGGCTACGACTTGCGCACCGGCAAACAGCTTTGGGGCTGGGACCCGATTCCTCGCGACGCTGCCCGGGCGGTGGCCAACGGCTGGGATCCGGCCCAGGCGGCGGCGACCGGCGCTGGCAACGCATGGCCGCCGCTGTCGGTGGATCCGGCCCTTGGCCTGGTGTTCGTGCCGACGGGCTCGTCCAGTCCGGACTATTCCGGCGCCATGCGTTCGGGCGACAACCGCGACGCCGATTCCCTGGTGGCACTGCACGCCGCCACGGGCGAGGTGGCCTGGCGCCGCCAACTGGTGCATCACGACCTGTGGGATTACGACCAGGCATCGCAGCCGGTGCTTACCGACATCGACACGGCTTCTGGACGCCGGCCCGTGGTGATCCAGGGCACCAAGACCGGTTTCCTCTTCGTCTTCGACCGCCGCAACGGCGAGCCGGTGTTCCCGATCACTGAAACGGCGGTGCCCGCATCGGACGCGCCCGGTGAAGTTGCCTCGCCCACCCAACCGATGCCGATTCCGGCCCTGCGTCTGGCCAGGACGGCTCGCGTTACTGGCCGTGATGCCTGGGGCATTACGCCATGGGAGCGCGACGCCTGCGCCCGGCAGATGGACGGCCTGCGCTCGCAGGGCATCTTTACCCCGCCAAGCCTGGGCGGCACGCTGGTCTCGCCCGGCTGGGCCGGTGGTATCAATTGGGGCGGGGTGTCGGTGGATCCGGTACGGCAGGTGGCGGTGGCCTTCGTCATGGACCTGCCGATGCAGGTGGCCCTGATCCCCCGCAAGGCGTACGACAACCGCGACGAAGAC
Source organism: Pinirhizobacter sp. (assembly GCF_035317885.1). Lineage (GTDB taxonomy): Bacteria > Pseudomonadota > Gammaproteobacteria > Xanthomonadales > Rhodanobacteraceae > Pinirhizobacter. The sequence goes on along the minus strand of NZ_DATHFX010000165.1, from coordinate 30,635 downwards.
GCGGACGACGCCAAATACCCCCATCTGGAATTCAACGACATGGAAGGCACGCCCTACGCCATGCGCCGCGGGGTGATCCTTTCGCCGCTGGGCGTGCCGTGCACCGCGCCACCGTGGGGCAAGATGGTGGCCGTGGACCTCCGCCAGGGCAAGGTGCTTTGGCAGCGTCCGCTGGGCACGCTGGAAACCAAGACGGGCCTGCCGATGGAGGTAGGTGCGCCAGGCATCGGTGGCGCGGTAACCACAGCCGGCGGACTTATCTTCATCGCCGCCACCATCGACGAGCGCTTCCGTGCCATCGACACCGATACCGGCCGTACTTTGTGGGAAGAAAAACTCCCCGCCGCCGGCAACGCCACGCCATCGGTGTATAGCGTGGGTGGGAAGGAATATGTGGTGATCGCCGCGGGCGGACACGGCAACATCGGTACGGCAGTGGGTGACTACATCATTGCCTACACGCTCGATGGCCAGGGGCCATCGCTGGTGTTCCAACACCGTTTCGCGGCCACCGTGTTGGTGGCGGTGCTGGTAATCGTGGCACTGGTGGCGGCAGTGGTCGTGTGGCGCCGGCGTCGAAAGCGGCGCGCGCGGGCTCAGCAAACGGGGTCAGAGTAATTACTCTGACCCCCAACAATAAGTAATCTATGCGCCATGCAAGCCTGGTCGCTTTACCTGATCGAATGCCGCAACGGTGCCTACTATGCCGGCATCAGCAACGACGTGCCGGCACGCTATGCGGCGCACGCGGCTGGAAAGGGGGCCCGCTACACGCGGGCCAACCCGCCGCTGCGTCTGCTCGGTAGCCGCGAAGTTGGTGATCGCGCCGCTGCTTCGCGTGCGGAGTGGCAGATCAAGCGCCTTCCGCGCGAGGCAAAGCTTGCATGGTTGCTGCAAGGGGATTGAGCTGCATTTTCAGATTCCCGCGTACCACTCGTACCCGTTGTCTTCCCAATAACCACCCTTGCCGTCGCCGATATCCTCGAAGCTCGACACCACTTCGATGCTGCGCAGGTACTTGGCGTGCTTGTAGCCAAGCTGGCGCTCCACTCGCAGTCGAAGCGGTGCGCCATTGGCCACGGGCAGGGGCGCACCGTTAAGGCTATGGGCCAGCAGGGTTTGCGGATGGCGTGCCTCGGTGATGTCGATGCTTTCGTAGTAAGGCGTGTCTTCGCCCCATTCGTCAAAGCAATGGAACATCACGTAGCGCGCGCTTTCCTTCACGCCCACATGGGCGAGCAACGCGCCTAGTGGTGTGCCTTGCCACTTGCCGATGGCGCTCCAGCCCTCCACGCAGTCGTGGCGGGTGATCTGCGTGCGTTCCCCCAGCGCCCGCAACTGGTCGATGGAAAATTCACCGGGCCGGTCGACCAATCCTTCCACGCCCAGGCGGTAGTCGCGGAACTGGTTTTTCATCAGCGACTGGTAAAGCGCCGTCTGGGGCATGGTGGTGCCATTGGGCCTGAATACCGGCGAGATATCCGCCTCGGTGAATTCCCGGGCCAGCGCGGTGGACGGGGATACGATCCGCTGCACGCGCTGGGTGAGCCACTCGGCGCTTTCAAGCACGCGTGCGCCCGATTCACTTTGCGAGATACGGTTGCAACCGGCGAGGAACGCGCCGCTGGCGGCAAGGCCGAGGTCGCGGAGGAAGCGCCGGCGGTCCGTCATGGTTTGTCGACCTCGTCGATGCGGTACCAGCCGGTGATCATGCCGCGCAGCTGGTTGAACACGCCGGTGACGATCACCTCGAACACATGGATCGCCACGAACACCACGAAGCCACAGGCAATCACGAAATGCCATGACCGCGCCGATTGCCGGCCGCCGACCAGGTCGACCATCCAGCCCAACACGGCATCCATGCGTGGGGACATCGCAAGTCCCATCAATACGATGCCGGTGCCCAGCACAAAGACGACCCCCAGATACGCAAGTTTCTGCAGGATGTTATAGCGAAGCGCAGCCTCGCCCTTCGGATGGCGGAACTTGAGATGGTCCAGTATCGAACGGCCGAAACCGCGCCAGTCATTGCGCGTGGGCGTGAGGTCGCGCTGAAGGTGTCGCGTTGCCACCGACCAGCCCACATAGGCCAGGCCGTTGATCACGAACAACCAGGCAAAGAAAAAATGCCAGCGCCGACCCATCGCCAGCCATTGCGGGCCGGGGAGGGTGGCCCAGGCGGGGAAGCCGCGCACCGTGCGCTGGCCGTTGGCGGTCGATGCGCCCAGCAAGCCGTCGGTGTCGATCATGTGGCCGAAGATCCGCGTCACGCCGCGCGGCACGCCGTTCTCGTCGGTCCGCGCCCCCATGGCGAGCCACGCGGTGTCGTCGTTGCTGGCATGGCCCAGGCTCAAGGACGGATGCGCATTGAATATCTGCAGTCCACTCATCAGCAGCACGGTCAGGCACAGCACGTTGGTCCAGTGCATCAGGCGCAGTGGCCACCGATGGCGATACACCAGCCGCGTGGTGCGCGCAGGTGTGGTGTTTTCATCGGTGGTGTCCATCACGGCCAAGGCTGGCTCCCCAAGGGTTCTTTTCAGATGACCCGGGACACCCCTGGATCATTTCATCAGCCGTGCCGCTTCACGATCTCGTGGCTGCGGGCCTCCAAAGGCGGCCTTTCGCCGTACCGCGTTTAACGGGGAGTCAGCCATTTTCGACTGGGCGAAAGGGATATTTACGCCATACTAACCCCCGATTGGCGACCCTTCGCCGGCAAATCCCAACCCTTTTCACCGACGGAGCCCTTCATGACCTCGATTCGCAAAGCTTCCAGTGTTGCCCTGCTGGTGCTGATGACGAGCCTTGCCGCTGTGCCCGCCGCCTTCGCGCAGGCTTCGGCCCCGCAGCCGGCGCCGCAGGCCGCCCCCGCCCAACCGGCGCATACCCTGCCCGAGGCCGATCGCACGGCGATCATCCAGTACAACCTGACCGACGATAATTTCAATCGCCTGGTCACCGCCACCAAGGAAGCGCGGGCGCAGAACATCAAGCCCAGCGAAAGTGCGGTGGACCCCTCCAAGGTGCACAGCCTGGACGACCTTGCCAACCAGGTGACCGCGTCCGACCCACGCATTGGTCCGCTGATCAAGAAGAACGGCTTCAGCCCGCGCGAATTCCTGCTGGTGAACCTGGCCATCTCCAATGCCGCCATGGCCATCCAGGCCCGCTCCAATCCGGAGCAGGCCAAGTACATCGACCAGAGCAAGGTCAACGCGGCCAATGTGGCTTTCGTGGAGTCCCATCGCCAGCAGATTGCCGATCTGATGCAGCAGGCGCAGAAGTAATAACGCTAGATCATGCGCCGGGGAGCCGTGCTTGGCCTCCCGGGTGCTGCAGGTTGAGTTGCCGGCGGCGTATGGCCGCCGGCCTGGTTGCCGGGGGCTAGTTGGCTTACCGCATCCACCAAGATCCCCCGCGCTGCATCGATATGCCCACCCTTGATCTGCTCGGCTGCGCGGTCGATGGCGTCGAGTGAGTACTGCAGGGTGTCATCGGAGCCGACGCCAATGATCAGAAACGCCGAGAGCTGGGGCTTCAAACCTGGCGCCATGTCGATCGGGATGCTGTCGATGGTGGCGGCAATCTGTGTATTGCGCGAGAGGCGCGCTTCATCTGCCGGGCTATTTCCGGCAGTGGTTCTTTCCGGCTGGCGAGCGGCTACGGCCTGCGACACGCCCTTGAACTGACGGGCAATTTCCTTGCCGTTGGTGAGCTCACCCGGTCGCTTGCTTGCCGAACCGAACACCCCGAGCCATCCATTGGCTGAAGAGATGCGATATGGGGATGGGACAGTCATGGTTCTTCCAGTGAATGACATATTGGGTCAGGACTGACAGTCATGCGCTTACATCAATGCGTCATGCCGTGAACGTCGTATTTTACAGGCTTGCTGTTCCAGCCCATGGCTTCGTACAACCGATAGCGAAGTACCCCGACATACTCGTGCAAAAGGACGTCAGTGAGTAAAAGATTCCCCGGTGTCGGGATGACAGAGAAGTCAGTTGAGGTGTAGTCAGCCCGTACAGGCACGACGGGAATACCGAAATGTTCGAAGTACAAGGTTGCTCGCGGCAGGTGCATCGCTGATGTCACTAGGATGATGGAGTCGGGCCTGGCTTGCTCGAGCACCGCGACACTGAGCTGCGCATTCGCGAACGTATTCAGGCTCTGCCGTTCAAGGAGCAGGAACTCGTCGGGCACGCCCAGCCCGACGACGATATCGCGGTAAATATCGGCCTCGGGGCGGCCGGCGTGCGCGGCGTCGCCGCCGCTGATTTCTAGCAGGCACGTTCGCTGTTGGCGTCGGCAATCCTGCCAAAGCGATACCGCACGAACGATTCGGGGCATGGCCTGGATCGTTGCCTCGACGCCCCCGAAAGGCTTGCGCGCCGAGCCTGCACCCAGCAGGACGATGACATTCTTCTGGCCCCACGTGCCCACCGTAGTCGGTGGATTGCCCTGCAATTCGATCGCCAGCCACTGCGGAAGCAAGCCGCACCCGGAAACTACCAAGGCCACCAGGCTGGCCGAGCCGAGCCACGCCGCCAGGCGCCGGCGCCGGACGATGACAGCGAGCGCAGCGGCTATTGCGAGGAGCAGAATCAATAGGAACATACCGCAGCACCCCTGTGAACCAATCCCTCTATTTGACAGGATTGCCCTACGGGATCAAGCGGGAGGTCAGGGGGTGGCGAAACCCCAGCTCCGCGCGTAGTCGATGAGTTCAGTATCCGACTTCAGCTGCAGCTTACGCATCGCATCACGTTTTTGGCGGCTTATCGTTTTTCGACTTCGATGGAGAAGCACGGCGATTTCTGCAAGTGATGTGCCGCCCGCGAACCGACGGATGACCTCGACTTCGTGGGCAGAGAGAAGGTCGTCGCACCGCGGTGGCCGGCAAGCTGCAGGATCCAGTTGGATGGCATAAGCATGGCTAAGGAAGGCGCGCCCGACCATCGCACGGTCGATCGCTTTTGAGATGTCCTGGAGGGGGCCGTGTTTGTCGACCAGGCCAATCACCCCGATGCGCAGCAGGGCCTTCAACGTGGCGGTGTGCCGGATCATGCTCAGCACAATGACGCGCAAGCTGCGATGTTGCCGCAGTATGCGCCCCAAGAGGTGCAAGCCATCAGCCTCGGTACCTATGGGCATGGAGAAATCGGTCACCAGTACCTCGGCATCGATGTTTTCAACGAGCTCGAGCAGCTCATCCGTCGTGCGGGCCTGGCCGACGACGGTGTAGGAACCAGTGCGCTCAAGCGTGGCACAAATGCCCAGTAGAGCCGCCGGATGATCGTCGGCAACCAGGATACGGATGCGTGCGCCTACCGAACGGCGGCGTGTTGAACCGGTTCGCATTTCAGGGTTCTTCCTGGCCGGGGGATGGGTCAGACCGCCAGCGATGCCGGTCGCGCAGGTACTCCACGATGTCGCGGTCGTTGCGTAATGCCAGCTTGTTCATCAACGAACGCTTCTGCGTACTTACCGTGGTGATGTGCCGATCGAGCATGGCCGCAATCTGTGAAACATTCATGCCCATGCCGATGAGTTCGAGGACTTGCTGCTCGCGATGGGTCAGCAGGCCACTCGCCCGTCGATGGGTGTCATCGAGAAGCCACTCGAGGGCGGGACTGAAATAGGTGTGCCATTCGGCGGCGTGTCGAAGCGCGGTGAGGATCTGCTCCAACGGCTCAGTCTTGTCCACGATGCTCACGCCGGTGACCGCCGCCATCCGTCGAAGCCGTGAACGTCGTGGGGCAACGGTGCTGATGACGATGGGGAGGTCCGCATGGCGTGAACGGATGGCATCGAGGTAGGCAAACCCGTCGGCGTACACCTGACTGGCGCGTTTCGAAGGTGTATCCGAAGCACGCGTGCATGTGAGCTACGACACCCGTCGGGTGGCATCGCGTCGTGACGAAGACGTGCCCATGCATGTGGCGGCGCTACTGGTGCAACGTGGTGATGGCGACGCAGACGTGCTGGTGCAGGCAGTCAAGCGTTTCCTGAAGAACAGCTTTGCGCGCGTGGAATACGACAGTGTGTCCGTCTTGGTTACGCGCGCGCGCCCCGCGCGAGTGATCGCCGTGACTCCCGCGAGACGCGATACAGATGCTGCCGTGGTCTGGCTGGTGGGTGGCCTTATATTGGCAGCGGCCGGAGCTTTCCTGGGCTGGGCGATGACGCGCGCGCGGGCAGGGCGGTGGCGCGCGCTGGTGGCTTCACGCTGGCGGCCAAGGGAAAGTCGCTGATGCTGGGCCTTTCATCAGCGGTAACGAGCATCGTCTTCGACCCGGCGGGCTATCACGCGCGCTGGAGCGACGACGACCGCCGTGCATGGTCACCTAGGCAGCGCTCAGCCTTGAACGACTACCTGTTCGCGGAATATCGGCTGTCGCCACACGACGGCAAGGCCCCGCTAAGCGAAGGCGTGGCGCGCATTGTCCGTGGCTGGCACCATCTGCGTTCAGCCGCAACATATATGGCCGCGGCACGCTACGCCGGATCGTTACAGGCATCGCGTTGTTTTGCCGGTCTTCCGCCGTCGATCCATGCATTCATGCGAATGGGTTTCGCCGTATCACGCAACCATCCACCCGGAGGCATCGCCGACCGGGCCGCACTTGTCGGGCTGGGTGGCGCGACCCTGGTGGCGTTGGCCCCTCATTTGCCAATATGGCTTGCCAGCCGGATCAGCCTGCAATTCGTCGATGTTCCCATGCCAGGATTCGACACCGAACCGTTCGACTTACCTTGCTTCTGGAGTGCCCTGGGCCATGCTTCGCGCGATCCCATCTAGTGCCCTGGCCTGTTGCGTCGACGGCGTGAGAATTCCCGCCAGCGCGATGCATGGTGCGCATACCGCCGCGCGCCTGGGCGACTATGCCCGCCGTCGCGCCGCAACCATGCTTGCCCAGGCTCGTGCCGAAGCCGAGGCCCTGCGCCGTCGTGCCACCGAGGATGCCTACCGTGAAGCCCAGATGCACGGTGCCAGGGTGTTGTTCGGCATCATCGATGACATCGGGCGGCTTCGTTCCACCTTGCTCGAAGGCGTCATGGCGCAGGCGCGTCAACACCTGCGTGATCATTGCGCCGCGGCGGAACTCACCGCAGCCTGGGTCGAGCGAGCGTGCCAGATCTCGACAAACGGACACGTCGTTGCATCCCGGGTACAGGTTCCACTGGGCGATAACGGCATTTTCCTTGCACTACGCGCTGCTCTGAACGATGCAGTGGCCGTTGAGCAGGCCGACGTGCCATGCCTTCGTGTGGAGCAGGGGGACCTTGTCCTTGAATATGATCCCGAGCACGTTGTCTTCGACGCGGCACTGACGCCACCTGCGCCCGATATGCAGGCACTCCACGATGGCCTGGCGGCCATATCCTCGCGCTATGCCGATGCCATCGTCGAGTCAGGGCTCCCATCCCCATGATTCGGAAAAACCCATGCAAATCCCTGCTATAACCCCAGGCCTGTTGAGCTACCAGGATTTGGACTCCGTGGTTTTACCAGCAGACCGTCTCGCCGAGGCGGCGGAACTGGAACCGGAACCGCTACCAGAGGCCGATCTCATCGGCGACTACGTCCGGCGCATCCTAAAGGAGAAGATGTGGGCCATGATTGCCGGTGCGGATGAAGAAGAAAGCGGCATCCCCCCGCTCGACTACGAGCTCTAGCTACCCGGCGCTCCGCGTGCTATCAAGGCGACGGTTGCAACGAGAGAGGAGCGCATGGACGACGCAAACCCACGCCGGGCCCTGGTCACGGGAGCCTCGGCAGGCATCGGCGAGGCTTTTGCGCGCCAGCTGGCGTCGTGTGGCTATCGCCTGGTACTGACCGCGCGGCGCGCGGATCGACTTCAGACGCTGGCTGAAGAGTTAAGCCAGCGCCACCACGTTGATGTCCAGGTCATTGCCCTGGACCTTGCCGATCCCGAAGCGCCTGCACAGCTCTTGGCCGAGCTGGCCCGGCGGAATCTGTGCATCGACATGCTGGTGAACAACGCAGGCTATGGCGTCCCGGGGCATTTCGATGCCGTGCCCTGGAACACGCATGCACAATTTCTGCAGGTTATGGTCATTGCCCCCACCGAGTTGGCGCATCGGTTGCTGCCGGCGATGCGTGCGCGTGGCTACGGATACATCATCAACGTGGCTTCGTTGGCAGGCCTCATACCGGGGACGGCGGGACAATCCCTTTACGCCGCGGTCAAGTCGTACCTGATCAAATTCTCGCAATCGTTGTCGCTGGAGAACCTTCCGGCCGGTGTCCATGTCACGGCGGTATGTCCGGGTCTCACCTACAGTGAGTTTCATGACGTATCCGGATCCCGATTACTGGTATCGAAACTTCCGCGCTGGTTATGGATGGACGCCGACACGGTAGTCCGGCAATCACTGGCCGCGGCCGGACATGGCGATGCCGTCTATGTCAATGGCCGTGTCAATCGCCTGGTCAAGATATTGTTCAAGCTGCTGCCTGATGGCGTGGCCTTGCGAATTGCTGGACGCCGTTCCGCCGATATCCGGGTCCAGGAAACCGCAACTCATTCCTGAACTCACATCAGGTTTTCCCTGTACCTGAACAAGGCGCGGGGATAGTCAAGGCCGTCCACGCGTGGTCTTCACGCTGTTCGCTACGGTGCTTGCATAGTCTCATCGTTACCTGCCGCCCAGTGCGGTTATCCACGCAGACCAGGGAACCAGACGATGAGCACGAACGACCACGATGTGAAAATTCTCAATGGCCTGATCGAAAGCACGATCGACAGTGCCGAAGGCTACGCGGAAGCCGCCAAGGACACCAAGAGCACACGTTTTACTTCGCTGTTCCAGAGCCGTGCAGGCGAACGCCGCCAGGTAGCCGGGGTGCTGCAGCGCCAGGTACGCACGCTGGGCGGCAAGCCCGATGACGACGGTACCGTGCTGGCCTCGGCCCATCGCCTGTTCGTGAATCTGCGCAAGAGCTTGAGCTCCGGCGATACCGCGGTGGTGGATGAAGTGGAGCGTGGCGAAGACCACATCAAGGCGAAGTTCGAGAGCGCCCTGAAGGACAAGGAGGTGTCGCCGTCCACCCTCACCGTTATCAACGAAGCCTACGCTTCGGTGCGTCAGGGTCACGACCAGATGCGCGACCTCAAGCACTCACTGCATAACAAGAGCTGATCCAGTATAGCGACGACCCCATTCGCAAATGTTGCGATGCCAGGGAAAGCGCATGCTTTCCCTGGCGTTTGATTTGGAGTGCTAGGTCGCGGCCGGTCCACGGAGTATATGCGGCGTGAGCTGTTTAAGTTCGGATGCATGATCGATGATCGACTTTGAAATCGACTCTTTCAGCCCTGTCTTGTGCTGATCAACCGCATTGCGAACGACGGTGGGCGGCCAGGTCACCAATCCGTGCATTGGCAACAATGCGGCTTCAATTGCCCTGGAGCAGAAGGCGTCAACATCGTCTTTGATTGGTAGGGTCGCGGACAGCATGGTCGTATAAGCTCCAGGTTCGTTGTCCGCCAGCCAAATCACGGCATCGGAAATGAGCGGCTCCAGATGGCCGTCTCTCATGGAGCTCACCCTGCACACGACAACGCCGTCGCCACGGCGCACGCAAAGGGCGCGGCCGCCCAAAGATTGCTGCCAGTAATCCGAGCTTACGGTGGCGAAAGCAAGCATCACTGTTTTCACGTGGGCATGGCCGGCAATGGGGTTGACATTGATGCCGTGTGGTAAGCACGCCCCACGCACGATCCATTCATTGCTCATTTTGAGGGCGTATTCTGGCAAGAGCCGCGTGATTACGGCGCCTCCTGCGGGAGGTTGTGCGTTCGCGCTTCGCTGCGGCGCAATCTGCGCGGTCACGTTCGTCGCCGTGCGTGTGATGCCCTGGCCGACTCTTGGTATCGTAGTTCGCCTGTTATGTATTTCCGACAGCGTCGGCCGGCGCGACATTTCCGCCGGGGATCTAAAGCCTGCGGCGCTCGGGCCTGAGGCTGAAATAGCGTTGGTATTTGGCATGCGGCAACTACCTGGCGGGGGATCGGCAAGGCTAGGCCAAGTGCACCATCTCGTCTTTCAAATGTCGATCGAGTAAACCGCCCAGGCGGGCCATTCGGCCTACTGTCTTCGACGCTCAGCCCTTCAGTCTGTTCCGGCTACGTCGCGGTGGGTCCAGTGCGCATGATGTGCGCCGCAGCCTCTCCAAGCTCCTGTTCATGACCGGCGATCCACTCCATCATCGACTTGTTCAGCGCTGCCTCGTGTTGAGCAATGACGACGTGGTAGCTCTCGGCCGAACTGTTCGCGATCCACGTGCTTGCGAAGTGGGGAATGGACAACTGTGCGGCTTGAGCTGCCGCAGAGCAGAAGGGCTCAACCTGGGGCGTGTTTGGAAGTGTCATGGACCGCAAGGTCGAATAAGCTCTCGGGCCATCGCCCGTCAGCTCGATCACGGCATCAGACTTGAGCATGTCCATGCCGTCATTTGTCGCGGGGCTTACCCTGCACGCGATCGCTCCGTTGTCATAGCGAACGCAAAGGGCGCGACCGCCCAGTGATTGGTGCCAGTAATCCGAGCTTCCGGCGGCGATTGCAAGCAGAACCGCCCGCACGTGGTCACGGCCGGCGCTGGCGCTGATGCCGGTCGGCAATCGCGCCCCACGCACGATCCATTGATAGTCGGTTTGGAGGCGGGACTCTGATCGACGCAACGTGGTTACGCTGCCCCCAGCGTGGTGCCGCGAGCTCGCGCTTGCCCCGGTTGCACGCGGCCTGGGTACGTTCTGCGCACGTGTGATCCGTTCATCGACCCTCGGTATCGTGCTGCGGCTGCCACGGATTCCTGACGTCGTCGGGCGCAAACGCCCCATCGGAGGTTCAAAACATCGGGCGCTCGGACCTGAGGCTGAAGTAGCGTTGATATTTGGCATGCGGCAACTACCTTGCGGGGGATCGGCAAGCCTAGGTCAGGCACGTCATCTCGTCTGTCAAATGTCGACCGGGAATTCATCTGACACGGCAACGATGCAGATGACGACGGCAGGTTACCGCCGCGCCTGACCGACAGACTGCGACACGACGAGCACATTGCGGGTTTCGATTGGAGATCCCGCATGAAGCATATCGTCAGCTTCCTCGTGGCCCTCGTCGCCACCAGCGCCACCAGCGCCACGCCGATCGAGGCGAGGGTCGAATCGCTCGAAGCCAAGCTCGCGCCCCTCGAAGCCGTTGCCACGCCGGAATCCCTCGCGCCGCCGTTTGCCCTGGGTGCGGACACCCGCACCTATGTGCGCTGCCACTATCGCGTAAACGTCCACGCCAATCTCCCGGAGACGCGCTGGACGTGGGCACGCACACCGGCTGGCCATTATTTTTCACTCAAAGGCCGCTGGGCCTACCCATCACTCGAGCCAGCCAACCTGTTCTTTACCGACACCCTGCAAGGCATCTTGGCCGGACAGTGTCGTTACACGCTTCGCCGGGAGGGTAAAGGGACTTTCATGGCGGCCACCGCGGCAGACACGGTTTTTTCCTACGACTACGGCATCTGGACGAACGACGCGCCGCAGGCACCGCCAGGCATCACCCGGATGATCGTCTTCGGCGACAGCCTTAGCGACACGATCAATGCGTGGAACCGCACCTTGCATCTGGTCCCGCACGCGAAGAGCTGGTCGGCCGGTCGATTCAGCAATGGGCAGGTCTGGCCGGAAATCACGTCAAACCTGACCGGGCTGGATCTACTGAACTTCGCCTTTGGCGCCGCCGCCGCGGATGGCAATGTATTGATTCCCGGTGTCGTCCAGCAGGTGGAAACCTGGCGGCAGCTACGCGCCACAGGCCGCAACTTCGATGACAGCCGCAACGTCTATGTCGTCCTTATTGGTGGCAACGATTTCATCAACTACGGCAAGCAGGCCGACGAGGTGCTTGCCAGCGTCGAGTTTGTCGTGCGCAAGCTGCTTGATGACGGCGCGGAACACATCGTGCTGACGAACCTGCCCGACATTTCGATAGCGCCGGAGGTGCGCGGAAGCTTGCGCGAGGGAGCTGTGCACGCTCAGGTGCTGGCGTTCAACAGGGGGCTTGAAAAGCTGCGTGAGCGACTGTCAGGTCGCTCGCGCGTCGATATCTTCGATGCCTTTTCGCTCTTTGCGGCAGCCCTTGAACGCCCCGCAGAGTACGGCATCGACAACGTCAAGGACAGTTGCCTGGCTATTCGGGGGCAGGGCCCTCTGGTGTATGCGGGGCGGCACGCCGTGGCGTCGGCGTGCAAAACCGCCGACAACTATCTTTTCTGGGATCGACTGCATCCCACCCGCCGCGTTCATGCCGTGCTGGGTGAGGCGATGGCGGACTTCATCGCCTCACAAAGATAGGCGAATCCGCAGCCTCAGCCCAGCTTGTAACCGAACTGCTCCTCGAACGCCGCGGCGAATTCGGCATAGGTAAAGTACTGGTTCTGCGTGCCCGGGTGTTCCACCTTCAACGCACCCATCAACGACGCCATGCGGCCGATCGTCTTCCACTGCCAGCCCTTCATGATGCCGAAGATCAGGCCCGCGCGGTAAGCGTCGCCGCAACCGGTGGGGTCGACCACCTGGCGTTCGCGCGCCGGCGGGATCTCGATCACTTCGCCATCGGTATGGATCAACGAACCACGTGGACCCAGCGTAATGATGTAGGCCTTCACGCGCGAGGCGATATCCTCGGCACTCCAGCCAGTGCGCTGCTGCAGCAACTGCGACTCGTAATCGTTGACGATCACGTAGGTCGCCTGGTCGATCATCGTGCGGAATTCCTCGCCGTTGAACAACGGCATGGCCTGGCCGGGATCGAAAATGAAGGGTATGTCGCGCGCGGCAAAGTCCGCGGTGTGCTGCAGCATGGCCTCGCGGCCGTCCGGCGCAACGATGCCGAATTCGCAATCCTTCACGTCGCCCACATGGTTGTGGTGCGCGCTGGACATCGCGCCGGGATGGAAGGCGGTGATCTGGTTGTTGTCCAGATCCGTGGTGATGAAACACTGCGGCGTGAACTGATCGGAAAATTCGCGCACGCCATCGAGCGGGATGCCGAATTTCTGCAGGTGCTCGCGATAGGGCGCGAAGTCCTGTCCTACCGTTGCCATCGGCAACGGGTTGCCGCCGAGCAACTTCAGGTTGTAGGCAATGTTGCCCGCGCACCCGCCGAATTCGCGGCGCATCTGCGGCACAAGGAAAGACACATTCAAGATGTGCACCTTGTCCGGCAGGATGTGGTTCTTGAACTGGTCCGGGAACACCATGATGGTGTCGTAGGCCAGGGATCCACAAATCACGGCTGACATGTTGCTGCTACCCCCGCAGGTTGTCGGGGCGCGCCGGCCCGCTGCCGGGGCGCAAAGGGTCCAGATGGTACTAAAAGACAGGTCCCGTGACGATCCGCCGGTATCCGGGCCCGGCGACGTGCCTTGGCAGGAATCGCGCGCATCCTTCGGTTCGACAAGGCTTTCTTAACGAAAGCGCCCTTGCGTGGGCGGGGGGGCGTCACTACCATGACGCGTTGACTTTCTCACCCCCCGGGCAGCCCCAGGTCTCATGTTCAAGAAGTTTCGCGGCATCTTTTCCAACGATATTTCCATCGACCTGGGTACGGCCAATACGCTCATTTATGTGCGCGGCCAGGGTATCGTGCTGAACGAACCCTCGGTGGTTGCCATCCGCCAGGACCGCGGTCCCGGCGGCCCGCGCACGATCGCCGCGGTGGGTACCGATGCCAAGCGCATGCTGGGCCGCACCCCGGGCAATATCGCCACGGTGCGCCCGATGAAGGATGGCGTGATTGCCGACTTCACCATGACCGAGGCCATGCTCCAGCACTTCATCAAGCAGGTGCACCGCTCGCGCCTGCTGCGCCCCAGCCCCCGTGTGCTGGTTTGCGTACCTTGCGGTTCTACCCAGGTGGAGCGCCGCGCGATCAAGGAATCGGCCGAAGGTGCCGGAGCGCGCGATGTCTTCCTGATCGAAGAACCCATGGCTGCCGCCATCGGCGCCGGTATCCCGGTGCATGAGGCGCGTGGCTCGATGGTGCTGGATATCGGCGGCGGGACCTCGGAAGTGGCTGTCATCTCCTTGAATGGCATCGTTTATTCGCAGTCCGTGCGCGTGGGCGGCGATCGTTTCGACGAGGCCATCATCAACTACGTACGCCGCAACCACGGCACGCTGATCGGCGAATCCACCGCCGAGCGCATCAAGCTTGAGATCGGCTGCGCCTTCCCGCAGAGCGAAGTCCGTGAAATCGAGATCTCCGGACGCAACCTCGCCGAAGGCGTGCCGCGCATGTTCACGATCAACTCCAACGAGGTGCTCGAGGCGCTGCACGAGCCGCTGTCGGGCATCGTTGCCGCGGTGAAGAGCGCCCTGGAGCAAACCCCGCCGGAACTGTGCTCGGACGTTGCCGAGCGCGGCATCGTGCTGACCGGCGGCGGCGCCCTGCTGCGCGACCTGGACCGCCTGATATCGGAAGAGACCGGCCTGCACGTGCAAGTGGCGGACGAGCCCCTCACCTGCGTCGCCCGTGGTGGCGGCAAGGCCCTGGAGCTGATCGACCAGCACGGCAGCGATTTCTTCGCCCCGGAGTAAAAAACCCTTCCCGTTGTAGGAGCTTGCGCGTAAGGCTTGCACCCTCGAGGCCGAAGTTTCGCGGGCCCGCCCGCCCCTACCTGAAGATCCAGCACGCTCCATGGCCCTAAACCGCGACGGCTCGTCCCCGCTATTCTCGCCCTCCGTCGCGGGCACGCTGCGCCTGATCGTGTATATGGCGCTGGCCTGCGTGCTGATGGTGCTTGACCACCGTAATGGCTGGATGAGCCGGCTGCGTTACGGTGGTTCGGCGATCATCGAGCCGGTTTACCGGCTGGCTTCGCTGCCGTCCGATGCGTTCCGTGCTGCGTCCGTGGCCTTCGCCGACCGCAAATTGCTGACCGAGGCCAACCAGCGTTTGCGCGAGAACCTGCTGCTGGCCAATGCCAAGCTCAACCGCATGTCTTCGGTCGCCGAACAGAACGAGCGCCTGAAGGAATTGCTCGACACGCAGCACAGCTTGGGAATTACGGTGCAGCTGGCACGCTTGATCGACGTCGACCTCGGTGCCTACCGCCACCGGGCCACGCTGAACCTGGGCGCGCGCGATGGGGTTTCGGTGGGCCAGGTGGTGATCGACGCCCGCGGCGTGATGGGGCAGGTGATCGAAGTGATGCCTACCACGTCCACGGCCATGTTGATTACCGATCCCAACCATGCTGTGCCCGTGACCATCGAACGCACCGGTCTGCGCACGGTGGCCTATGGCTCGCAGGGCGGGGATTCACTCACCTTGCCGAATATCCCCGTATCGGCCGATGTCCGCGTGGGCGACAAGCTGGTCACTTCCGGCCTGGGCGGCCGGTTCCCGCCGGGTTTCCCCGTGGGCGAGATCACCGAGTCGGGACAGACCGAATCGGGCATGTTCCTGGCGGCCAGGGCCAAACCTGCCGCCGACATCGCAAGAAGCGATGATGTGTTGCTGTTGCACGACCTTGCCGAACCCGTGGGGCCGCCGCCGGCGGCCTCCGTGGCCGGGCCGCCCGCTGCCCTGGAAGGTCCCGTCGACGCCCCGGCTACCCCGGCCACCACCCATACGCCAGCCCGCACGGCTGCGCCCGCCCGGGCGATCACCAGCGGGGGTGCGCAATGAGTCGCGCGCGCATCCGCGGCCTCTGGTTTGCCGGCACCCTGCTGGTGTCGCTACTGTTGATGCTGATCCCGTTGCCGGCACCGATCCAGCCGCTCAAGCCCTATTGGCCGGCGCTGTTCCTGCTGTACTGGTCGCTGGAGTCATCCGACCGGGTCACCCTGGGCCTGGCCTTCTGCGTGGGCGTGGGGGCCGACGTCTTCGACGGCGTGCTGCTGGGCGAGCAAGCCCTGCGGCTGACGGCACTGGTATTCATCGCGTTGCGCTTCCGCTCGCGGTTGCGCTTCTTCCCGATGTGGCAACAGACCCTGGCCGTGCTGGGCCTGCTGATGAACGACCGCGTGCTGTTGTTCCTGGTGCGCGTACTGGGCGGTGAACCGATGCCGCCGGCGGCCTATTGGCTGTCGCCTTTCGTCGGCGCGGCGTTCTGGCCCTTCGTGTTCCTGATCCTCGACGACCTGCGTGCGCGCCTGCGCATCCACGAGGCATGAAACTCGGACGCACCGCATTCAAGGAAAGCCGCGGCGAGGCCGACCTCTTCCGCCGGCGCGCCTTCGTCGGTTTTTTCCTGATCCTGATCGGCCTTGTCGCCCTGGTCGGGCGCTATGTGGTGCTGCAGGTGCAGCGCCACGATGAATTTGCCCTGCGCTCGCAGCAGAACTCCATCAAGCCCCGGGCCATCCCGCCGGCGCGCGGCCTGATCTACGACCGCAACGGCGTGTTGCTCGCCGACAATGTTCCGGCGTTCCGCCTGGAGGCCACGCCCGACCAGGTGCCGGACATGGACAAGATGCTCGCCACCATCGGCTCGGTGGTGCCCTTGAGCGACGACGACATCGAGACCTTCCGCAAACAGGTCAAGCAAAGCCGCCGCTTCGACGGCGTACCGTTGAAATTGAAGATGACCGAGGACGAGATCGCCCGCTTCGCCATCAACCAGTGGCGGTTCCCTGGCGTGGAAATCGTGCCTTACCTCACCCGGCGTTATCCGCTGGGTCCGCTCATGGCGCACGTGGTGGGTTACGTCAGCCGGATCGATGCCGACGACGTGGCCAGGCTCGATCCCACGCGCTACAAGGGCACCACCCACGTGGGCCGGATCGGCATCGAACGCAACTACGAAGACCTGCTCCACGGCACGCCAGGCTATGAGCTGGTGGAAGTGAACGCCGATGGCCGCGTGCAGCAGGTGCTGGAAACCCACGCGCCCACGCCGGGCAAGAACCTCTACCTTTCCATCGACGTACGCTTGCAAAAGGCGGCCGAAGATGCCTTCAACGGCCGCCTGGGCGCGGCCGTGGCGATCGATCCGCGCAATGGCCAGGTGCTGGCCTTCGTCAGCGTGCCCAGCTTCGACCCGAACCTCTTCGTCAACGGGATCAGCGGCCAGGATTACCGCTCGTTGATGACCTCGGAAGACAAGCCGCTGTACAACCGCGCGCTGCGCGGCGTGTATCCGCCCGGTTCCACGGTGAAACCTTTCATTGCCCTGGCTGGCCTGGAATATGGCGTCAGGCGCCCGGGCGACACGGTGTTGTCCACGGGCGAGTTCTGTATCCCGGGGCAGTCGCGCTGCTACCGCGACGACAAGCAGGGCGGCGATGGCACCGTGAACATGGTGCGTGCCATCGAGCTGTCGACCAATACCTACTTCTACCGGCTGGCGCTGGACCTGGGTATCGACCGGTTCTCGACGTTCCTGCGCAAGTTCAGCTTCGGCGAAAAGACCGGTATCGATCTGGTTGGCGAAGTGCCGGGCGTGCTGCCCTCGCGCGAATGGAAGGCCGCACGTAGCAAGGCTGGCTGGTACCCGGGCGAAACCATCATCTCGGGCATCGGCCAGGGTTATTGGGCCGTCACCGCACTGCAGCTGGCACATGCCACGGCCACCGTCGCCGGCAAGGGCATTCCCTACACGCCACATTTGTTGCTGCGAACGCAGGATGGCGTGGATGCCCGGCCGGTGGAGGTGCCGTGGAGTCCCAGTGGTCCGTCGATCATCACCAAACCGGCCAACTGGGACGTGATCAACCAGGGCATGACGGCGGTGATCAACGGCGTGGGCACAGGCAAGGGCCTGGGGATTGGTTTCCCCTATGTGATTGCCGGCAAATCGGGTACGGCCGAGCGTTTCTCCCGTACCACCAACGCCTACGACACCCGCAAGAGCACGGCGTACCTCGCCACGCGGCATCGAGCCCTGTTCATCGCTTTCACGCCGGCGGAAGATCCGAAGATCGCCGTGGCGGTGATCCTGGAAGCCGGCGCATGGGGCGCGAAGGATTCCGGCCCCATCGCGCGCAAGCTACTGGACCAGTGGGTGGTCGATGAGGGCGGCGAGCGCCCCGCGCCTCCCGCATCCAGCGCGCTGCCGCCGCCGGCGCCGGCCGTGCCGCCGCCGACGCAGGAGCCGGCGGATCCCAGCGAGCTGGCTCCGGCGGATGCCGCCAGCACCGAGGACACACCATGATCGACACCTTCGCCATCCGCATGCAGCGCTTCGCGCGGCGGGTGTTGCGCCGGCCGCGCGTGGATCTTCCGCTGATCGGCGCGCTTATCGTGCTGGGCGTCGTGGGGCTGGCCACGCTCTACAGCGCCGGCGGCGGCAACACGGGCCTGGTGATCGGGCAAGCCGCGCGCTTCGTGCTGGGCGGCGTGCTGATCCTTCTGATTTCTCGCATCCCGCCGCCGGTGCTGCGCTCGTGGACGCCCTGGCTTTACGTGGGAAGTACGTGCCTGCTGATGGTGGTGGCGGTGCTGGGCGAGGGCAGGGGCGCCTATCGCTGGCTCGACCTGGGCGTGATGCGCTTCCAGCCGTCGGAATTGTTGAAGCTGACCATGCCGATGATGGTGGCCTGGTACCTGCATCCACGGCAGCTGCCGCCTTCGTGGAAGGACATCGTGGTGGTCGGCATCCTGATTGCCGTTCCGGCCGCCCTGATCGCCGAGCAGCCGGACCTGGGCACGGCGCTGCTGGTGGTGGCTGCCGGTGCCTTCGCCCTGTTCCTGTCCGGCATGGCCTGGTGGCGCATCGGCGTGCTGGTGGGCGCCCTCGGCGCGGTGATCCCGGTAGCCTGGCATTTCCTGCACGAATACCAGCGCAATCGCGTGCGTACATTGCTGGACCCTGAATCCGATCCGCTGGGCAACGGCTGGCACATCATCCAGTCGCAGATCGCGGTGGGTTCGGGCGGGGTGTTTGGCAAGGGCTGGCAGCAAGGCACGCAGTCAAGGCTGGAATTCCTGCCAGAGCACACCACCGACTTCATCTTCGCCGTGTTCTCCGAGGAGTTCGGCCTGGTCGGGGTGATCGGCATCGTCCTGCTGTATGCGTTCATCATCGGCCGCTGCCTGTGGATTGCCATGAACGCGCGCGATACATACTCGCGGCTGCTCGCCGGCGCGATTGCCATGAGCTTCTTCGTCTATGTATTCGTCAACGGCGGCATGGTGGCCGGCATGCTGCCCGTGGTGGGCGTGCCGATGCCGCTGGTGAGCTACGGCGGCACCTCGGCGGTGTCGTTGCTCACCGGCTTCGGCGTATTGATGTCGATCCACGCCAACCAGAAAACACATAGCTAGCCGCCGGGGGTGACGGCATGCGTGTCCACCTGCAATCATGCAGCGGCAATGACGCGCCGGAATGGTTACCCTAAGGAAGATATGTTCAAGTCGCTGATGTTGTGTTTCTGCCTGGCAGCGTGCGCGTTGCCGTCCGGCGTCGCCCGCGCTGAAACCCATCCCGGCGAAGCGGCACTGGTGCGCGAGGTGGCCAAGGCCACCGGCAAGAGCCCCAAGGCACTGACCGCCATCCTGGACAAGGCGAAGATGCAGCAAAGCATCATCGATGCGATGAACCGGCCGGCCGAGGCCAAGCCCTGGCGCGATTACCGTCCGATCTTCATGACCGACAAGCGCATTGGCGAGGGCGTGGCGTTCTATCGCGCCAACCGGGCATTGGTGGACGACACCGCGAGCAAGTATGGCGTGGCGCCGGAAATCATCGTGGCCATCGTTGGCGTTGAAACGAGCTACGGCAAGGTGCTCGGCAGGTACAAGGTGATCGACGCGCTGGTCACGCTGGCGTTCTACTACCCCAAGCGGGCGCCTTTCTTCCGCGAGCAGCTCAAGGCGCTGTTGATGCTGCCGGACAACCACCTTGCCGGCCCCATCGATACCCTGGTGGGTTCCTACGCCGGGGCCCAGGGCTGGGGCCAGTTCATGCCCTCGTCGATCCGCGACTGGGGCGTGGATGCCGATGGCAACGGGCATATCGACATGCGCAATTCCCTGCCCGATATCCTTGCCAGCGTGGCCAACTATTTCGCCAAGCACGGCTGGGAGGCTGGCGGCCCGGTAGCCCTGCGCGCGCAACCGGACAACTCGCCGGAACTTCCCGAGATCAACGATTTCGTGCCGCGCTGGAGCCTGGAGCAATTCATGGCCTGGGGCTTTGCGCCTTTGCAGCATACCGACCCGGGTCGCGAGGCGACCGTGGTGCGCCTGGATGGCCCCACGGGCGATGAATACTGGTTTACTTTCAATAACTTCCTGGTGATCACCAAATACAACCGCAGCCCGCTTTACGCCATGGCGGTGAACCAACTGGCGCAGGCCATCGCCACGCAGGTGCGTGGGTCCACCGTCCTGCAATGAGTGTCGCGCGCCGAACCCGCCGGCTGCTCATGCTGTGCCTGGTCGCAGGCCTGGTGGCGCTGCTGGCCGCCTGCGGCGGTTCGAAGACGAAGCCTTCGAAGGGATCGACATCGCGTGGCAACGTTGGCGGTGTGCCGGGACGCCGGGGTTCGGTCAACGACGATACCAGCCGTCCGCAGGGTTCCCGCTACGGGGTGGACAACGATAGCGTTCCCAACGACAACCTCGATGTCAGCAAGCTTAAGGAGCCCACCCCGCGCAATGAACCGCGCTCGCCGTACGGCAACAAGAGTCCGTACAGCGTGCTGGGCAAGTCCTACACGGTTCTGCCCAATGCCAGCGGCTACGACGAGCGTGGCATTGCCTCGTTCTATGGTTCGAAATTCCACGGGTACAAGACCTCGAACTTCGAGGACTACGACATGTACCAGTTCACCGCGGCCCACAAGACACTGCCGCTACCGAGCTATGCCCGGGTGACCAACCTGGAGAACGGCAAGTCGGTGGTCGTGCGGGTCAACGACCGCGGCCCGTTCCACGAGAACCGCATCATCGATCTTTCCTATGCCGCCGCCGTGAAGATCGGTGTCTGGCCCAAGGGCACGGGGTTGGTCGAAGTTCGCGCGATCGATCCGGACCACCCGGATGCCCCCGGCACGCTGGTGTCGTCGGGGGTCGCGTCTTCGACGCCGCCGCCCGCCCGGGTCGTTGGGGGTCAGGTTGTTGGGGGTCAGAGTAAAAACTCTGACCCCGTGGGAGCAAGTCGCGTGGCCTTCCAGCCTCCACTGGCCGCCCCGGCGCGTGCCGCCAGTGCTGCCATCGTTCCGCCACCAATGCGCCCGGTCACCGCCCCGTCGACGGGCGATATTGCCTCGGCCAGCATCGCTTCGGCCTTGCCGCCGGAACCCTCGGCGCCGCCCGCGGTCCCAACCGTCAACCACAAACCGAAAATCTACCTGCAGGTGGGTGCTTTCTCCGATCTTGCCAATGCCTCGCGCGTGGCCGACCAGCTGGACAAAGCGGGCCTGGGGCCCGTGAGCATCATCCAGGCCGATATCAATGGCCGCAGTGTGCGACGCGTGCGCGTTGGGCCGCTGGCGGACGTCGACACCGCCGACCGCGTGACCGACCAGATCGCAGGCCTGGGCCTGCCCCGGCCCTCGGTCGCGGTAGACTGAGCGCTTGGCCTTGCGGCCATGGCACCACTTTGAAGACCTTACCGGACTTAACTTAACGATGAAATTTGCACCCCGTTCGCTGCTTGCCCTCGTGGCCACCCTGATCGTCGCCGCCGCTGCCGCCCAGACCGCACCGCCGCGGCCGGCGCCCGTGCCGCGGCCGGTGGTACCCGAGGCGCCGGTGCCGCCGCCGCCGGAAGTGGACGGCAAGAGCTGGGTGCTGATGGACTACAACAGCGGGCAGATCCTCGCCTCGAAGGATCCCGACCTGCAGGTCGAGCCCGCCTCGATCACCAAGGTGATGACTGACTACGTGGTGTCGGCGGAGATTGCCAACGGCAAGATCCACATGAACGACCAGGTCAACATCAGCGAGAACGCCTGGCGCGGCGGCGGCGCGGGCACCGACGGCTCCACCAGCTTCCTGAAGCTCAACAGCCAGGTGAACCTGAAAGACCTGCTCTACGGGATGATCATCCAGTCGGGTAACGATGCCGCCATCGCCCTGGCCGAGCACACGGCAGGTTCGGAAACGGCGTTTGCCAACCTGATGAACGCGTACGCCAAGCAGATCGGCATGACGCATTCGCAGTTCCAGAACGCATCGGGCTACCCGATCGCCAACCACTACACCACCGCCCGCGACATCGCCATCCTGTCCCGCGCGCTTATCCACGACTTCCCCGAGGACTACGCGATTTCCGCAGTCAAGGAATTCGAGTGGAACGGCATCAAGCAGCACAACCGCAACCTGTTGCTGTGGCGCGACAACAACGTCGATGGCATCAAGACCGGCCATACCGCGGCTGCCGGTTACTGCCTGGCCGCGTCGTCGAAAGTGGGCGACTCGCGCATGATCGCCATCGTCATGGGCGCCGGCAGCGAGAAAGGCCGCGCCGACGCTGCGCTGGCGCTGATGAACTACGGATTCCGCTTCTACGAGTCGCACAAGCTGTACGACCACGCCAAGGCGTTGGCTACCCCGAAGCTCTGGAAGGGCGCTGAGAACACCATCCCGCTGGGCGTCGAGGCCGATGTGCTGGTCACCGTCAAGCGCGGCGACTACGACAAGCTCAAGGCTGACATGGACATCCCCGCCACCCTGATCGCCCCGTTCAAGAAAGGCCAGCAGGTGGGCACGCTGCGCATCACGCTCGACGGCCAGCCGGTGTCCAGCACCCCGCTGGTAGCCCTGGAAGATGCGCCGGAAGGCGGGTTCTTCTCGCGGCTTTGGGACACCATCATGTTGTGGTTCCATAGCGACAAGAAATAAGCGGAGGGCAGGCGATGCAGACTCACGACATCCAGCCGGCCGAGGGACAGGGCTTCCAGTTCCCCGGCGAGTTCGAGATCACTGCGATGGGCAACGCCGCTGCCCACCTGGAAACCCTGGTGCCCGAGTTGCTCCAGGGCATCGGGCTCGAAGTGCTGCATGAAACCGTTTCCTCGCGCCAGTCAAGCGGCGGGACGTATACCTCGGTCACCATCCGCTTCCTGTGCCAGACCCGCGAGGACTACGACAAGGCGCATACGGCGCTGCGGGGCCACGACGAAATCCGCTTCACTCTCTAGTCCACGGGGCTTGCGAATGCGGCCCCGAACCCGCAGATTGCCGGCATTGCATTTGATTCCGGCCTGACATGTCCCTTCCGCTGAACATCCGCCGGCTCGGCCGCGTCCCGTACGAGGCCAGCTGGAAGGCGATGAGCGCCTTCACCGACAACCGGACCGAGGACACTCCGGACGAACTCTGGCTTCTTGAGCACGATCCGGTATTTACCCTTGGCCAGGCCGGCAAGATGGAGCACGTGCTTGCCCCGGGTGATATTCCGGTGGTTCCGGTGGACCGCGGCGGCCAGGTCACCTACCACGGGCCGGGCCAGATCGTGGCCTACCCGATGGTGGACCTGCGCCGCTCAGGCCTCGGCGTGCGGGAACTGGTGAACCGTATCGAGCAGGCCATCATCGACACCATGGGCCACTGGAACATCGTGGCCGAACGGGTGGAGGGCGCCCCGGGGGTCTACGTAGCCGGGGCCAAGGTGGCCGCGCTGGGCCTGCGCGTGCGCCGGGGCTGCAGCTTCCATGGCCTGGCCTTCAACGTGAACATGGATCTTTCCCCGTACCACCGCATCAACCCCTGCGGCTACAAGGGCTTGGAGGTCACGCAAGTGCTAGACTTGGGCGGACCGTCGTCCCTCGCGGAAGTGGAAAATACCCTGGTGGAGGAATTCTGCCGGCAGTTCGATTTCCACCCCGTGCAAGCCGATCCCCACCTCCCCGAACTCCCGGCCCGCGTCGCGGTCTGAAAGCCCAAGAGCAGCCATGAGCCAAGTGTCCACGTCCCCCTTGAAGTCCATTCCCATCGCGGTTGTCGACAAGCCCGGCGAGAAAATGCTCGGTAACGACAAGATCGCGCTCAATCGCGCGGGTTTCGATACCGCCGTTCCCACCTTGCGCAAGCCCAGCTGGATCCGCGTGCGCCTGCCGCAGGGCAACGCCGTGCAGCAGCTGAAGGCGCGCCTGCGCGAAAACTCACTCGTTACCGTGTGCGAGGAAGCTTCCTGCCCGAACATCCATGAGTGTTTCTCCAAGGGCACGGCCACCTTCATGATCCTCGGCGAGGTCTGCACCCGCCGTTGCTCGTTCTGCGACGTCGCCCATGGCCGCCCGCAGCCGCCCGATCCGATGGAGCCGGCGCGCCTGGCCCAGACCATCGCCGACATGCGCCTGCGCTACGTGGTGATCACCTCGGTCGATCGCGACGACCTGCGCGACGGCGGCGCCTCGCATTTCGCGGCCTGCATTCGCGCCACACGCCATGCCAGCCCCGACATCCGCATCGAGATCCTCACCCCGGATTTCCGTGGCAAGGGGCGCATGGAGCGCGCGCTGGAAGTGCTCAAGGACTACCCGCCGGACGTGTTCAACCACAACCTGGAAACCGTGCCCCACCTCTACCGCGAGGTACGACCGGGCGCCGACTACCAGTGGTCGCTGGACCTGCTCAAGCAGTTCAAGGGACAACACCCGGATGTGCCCACCAAGTCCGGCATCATGCTGGGCCTGGGTGAAACCCACGAGCAGGTGCTCCAGACCATGCGCGATCTACGCGCCCATGACGTCAACATGATCACCATAGGCCAGTACCTGCAGCCAACGGCGCACCACCATCCGGTGGTCCGTTACTGGACGCCGGACGAATTCGAAGCACTGCGCGAGGCCGGTGAGGCGATGGGTTTCGACCATGTCGCGTCCGGACCACTGGTGCGTTCTTCCTACCATGCCGACCTGCAGGCGCACGCCGCCGGTGTCGTCGAATAAACACACGCAACTCCAGGCGAAGCCACTGATATGACACTCCGTCCCGCGTTCGCCCTGCTGCTGGCCCTGTCCGCTGCCGGCCTCCATGCCCAGGCCGCCGCCCCGGCGAAGGCCAGTGCGCCAGCCGCCCAGGCGCCCGCCGCGAATCAGCAACAGGACGCCTCCGAGGCCGCCACCTCGCCGGTGGCCAAGCGCAAGGTTTCCGAGCTTCCGCTGAAGTGGAATCCCACCGAAGCCCAGGCCGCCCAGTTGTCGGCGCGCTTCCTGACGCGTTTCCATTACCAGGCCCAGCCGCTCGACGACGCGATGTCGGCGAAGATCTACAAGGCCTACTTCGATGCCCTGGACAGTGAAAAGGTGTTCTTCACCCAGGAGGACATGACCAAGTTCGAACCGCTGAAAACGCAGTTCGACGATGCCGTCTGGAACCAGGATCTGTCCGCACCCTTCAGCGTGTTCAACCTGTACCTCACGCGCGCGCTCGACCGCATGAACTACGCGCGCGGGCTGCTGAAGAAGGGTTTCGACTTCAACGGCAGCGAAACCTACAACTACGACCGCAAGAAGGCCGCCTGGCCCAAGGACCAGGCCGAACTCGACGACCTGTGGCGCCGGCGCACCATGAACGACTGGATGCGCCTGAAGCTCGCCGGCAAGAGCGACGATGAGATCCGCAAGACGCTCGACAAGCGCTATGCGAACTACATCGACCGCGTACGCCAGCTCGACCAGGAAGACGCCTTCCAGACCTTCATGACGGCCTACGCCGAATCCACCGACCCGCATACCGATTACCTCGGTCCTCGCGCCGCGGAGAATTTCGACATCGCCATGAAGCTCTCGCTCGAGGGCATCGGCGCGGTGCTGCAGGGTCGCGACGACTACACCATGATCCGCGAACTCGTCCCGGCCGGCCCGGCGGCGAAGTCCGGCCAGGTCTCGGTGGGCGACCGCATCGTTGCCATCGGCCAGGGCACCACCGGCCCGATGGTGGATGTGGTGGGCTGGCGCCAAGACGATGTGGTGAAGCTGATCCGCGGCAAGAAGGACACCACCGTGCGGCTGGAGATCCTGCCCGCCGATGTGGGCATGGATGGCAAGCACAAGCAGATCACGCTGGTGCGCAAGAAAGTGACCATGGAAGAACAGGCGGCGAAGAAGAAGATCGTGGAGTGGAAGGACGGCGACGTCGACCACAAGGTCGGCGTGATCGATCTCCCCACCTTCTACCAGGACTTCGGCGCCCGCCGCGAAGGCGACAACAATTTCAAGAGCGCCACCCGCGACGTCGCCAAGCTCCTGGGTGAGCTGAAGGCCGAGAAGGTCGAGGCCGTGGTGGTGGACCTGCGCAACAACGGCGGCGGTTCGCTGTCCGAGGCCAACGAACTCACCGGCCTCTTCATCGACCAGGGCCCGGTGGTCCAGGTGCGCGATGCACGTGGGCAGGTGGAAGTGCAGGGCGACGACCAGGTCGGCATGAGCTGGGACGGCCCGCTTGCGGTGCTGGTGAACCGTGGCTCGGCCTCGGCGTCGGAGATCTTCGCCGCCGCGATCCAGGACTACGGCCGCGGCCTGATCATCGGCGAACCCACGTTCGGCAAGGGCACCGTGCAGAACCTGGTGGATCTGGATCGCTTCGGCCAGGCATCGGAGTCGGCCAAGTACGGCGAGCTGAAGATGACCATCGCCCAGTTCTTCCGCATCAACGGCGGCAGCACGCAGATGCGCGGCGTCACGCCTGAGATCCAGTTCCCGCAGAACGGCGATGCGAAGGATTTCGGTGAGTCGACCTACGACAACGCGCTGCCCTGGACGCAGATCGCGCCGGCCAACTACAAGGCCGTGGCCGACCTGAAGCCCCTGGTGGCACCGCTGCAGACCAGGCACGACGCACGTACGGCCAAGTCGCCGGCCTGGAAGCTGATGCTCGATGAGCTTGCCGCATACCGCAAGGCGCGCGACAAGACGGAAGTGTCGCTCAACTACGCCCAGCGCGAAGTGGAACGCAAGCAGATGGACGCCATGCAGGCAGACTTCCGCGCGCGCCACAAGGCGATCGACGGCGGCACCGGTAAGCCAGGTGACGTCGCCACCGGCAAGGGCAGCGACGACGACGATCCGGCCGACACCGGCGACGATGGCCTGCAAGCCAACGAGCGCAGCCTGAAGAGCGAACTGCAGGCCGAAAAAGACGCCAAGAAAGCCAAAGACCCGCAGCTGGACGAAACCGCCCACATCGTCGCCGACGAAGTCCAACTGATCAAAGCCGACACGCGCCTTGCCGCCACCGTGCTCCCGTACGCCGGCAAGGGCATGAACACCGACGCTCCGGTGCCGCCTACGCCTACTGCGCAGAACCCGCACTGAGGTGTAGACGGCTCGGCTTTGCCTTCGCGATGGGGCTCGGCTGCGCCATCGCGTGGGGCGGGCGCCTCCGCCGGCCGCCCTCACCGCGACTGGCTTCGCCGTCCTGACGGGAAAGGAGAGCCGCTGCGCGGCTCGTGTCTTATGGCTTCGCCCCGTCAGGACCGCACAGTCGGGCGGGGTTTTTCGAATCGGCATCCTGCCTCAGCGAAAAATGCCGGCCATCCATGGCCGGCACCGCTGTGCGGCCTTGTCCGCCCGACTGTGCTCGGCGGAGGCGCCCGCCCCACCCGCTTACCGAATGCTGCGGTCGACCCGATGCGAGGGCGAATCCGATCCACTAACCCGCAGCGGCACCAACCGCCACGAACCTCATCGCCACGGCGTTCATGCAGTAGCGCAGACCCGTGGGGCGCGGGCCGTCGTCGAAGACGTGGCCCAGGTGCGCATCGCAGCGTGCGCAGGATACGGCGGTGCGTTCTTCGAAGAGGCTGGTGTCGCTGCTTTGTACGACGTTGCGTTTGGATATGGGCTGCCAGAAGCTGGGCCAGCCGGTGCCTGAGTCGAACTTGGTGGCTGAATCGAACAGTGCTGTGTCGCAGCAGATGCAGCGGTACAGGCCGTTGTCGTGGCGGTCCCAGCCGGGGCCGGTGTAGGCGCGCTCGGTGCCTTCGTGGCGTGTGACTTCCCAGGAGAGAGGCGAGAGCTTTGCTTTCCATGCTTCGTCGGTCATCACCACTTTCGACTCGACGCAGGTGCCGAGGGGTTTCTTGTCCGGGCCGAAGCAGTCCAGGGTGACATTGGCGGCCTTGCTCGCGGGCGCGCCTGACGGCCCCTGGACGGGCGCCAGGGCGTCGGCCAGCAGGCGGCCGGCGGGCAGGATGCCTACGGCGGCGAGGGCGGCAGTGGCGCCGAGGAAGCGGCGGCGGGTGGGGGATGGCATGGGTGTTCTCCGGTTTGCTGACAAGGAGACCGCCTGACCAGTGAAGCCATTGCGTAGCCCGGTGGCTTCGTTCAGCCTGCTGCCATGAGCGCTCAAACACTCCCGCCACGCGTGGTGCTGGACACCAACGTCTGCCTGGATCTGTTCTTTTTCCACGATCCGCGCTGTCAGGCCCTGGCCCAGGCGCTGGCTGAAGGCCGCGTGCAGGCGGTGTCCCGGGCCGATTGCCACGCCGAGTGGCTGCGGGTACTTACTTACCCGGATCTGCCGATCACCGACGCAGCGCGTCAGGAGGCCATGGCAGCCTACGACCGCCATCTGTCGTTCCCGGATCTTCAGGAAAAGCCCGATGCGGCGCTGCCTCGCTGCCGCGATCCGGACGACCAGATGTTCCTGGAAGTGGCTCTGGCAGCGGGTGCGGGCGCGCTGGTAACCAAGGACAACGAGTTGCTGCGCCTGGCTTCGCGCTGCCCGTGGTTCGCCATCGTGTTGCCGGAAGCATGGGCACCCTAGACGGGCTTTCGACCGGGTCAAATCGAAGGGAAAAGTCTTTGGCACCAATCTTGTATGGCTAGCGAACCATAGTCGTAACGCAGCGCGCGCGAGGAGGGCGAATGCGGGACTACCTGATCGTCTTTGCCGTGCTGGTGCTGCACGCCGTTTCCGTGCGCGTGGCGCCGGAGATCGGCATGGCGCTGTCGTACTTCTTTTTCGGAGCCTTCGGCGTCGCCGCGGCGGGTGCGGCGCTGCATCGTGGCCTGGTATCGGGCCGGCGGCTGGATCCGCGTTGGCTGGCGATGGCCCTGACCATGGTGTTGTGGCTTTGCGGCGTGGCGTTGTCGGCCCGGCAAAACTACGTGCTGGACAACGCCAATCCCGCGCCCGGCGACAGCATGTTCTTCTACATCATCTACGCGGTGCCGGCGCTGGTGACGCTTTCGTCATCGCCGGTGGCGGCGCGCAAGCGATGGGCCATGGGGATCGACCTGGTGCTGGCCTGCATGCTGGCGGCCCTGTTCTATGCGCGGGTGTTTGCGCTGGTGACGATGGAAGGCGCGGCGGGGAGGCCGGAAGCGGAGGCCATCGCCGCCATGCTGGACATTGAGAATGTCTTCCTGGCCGTGATTGCCATCGTACGTTTGCTCGCCTCCGAACGGCAGCGTGACGCGGCGTTCTATCGCGCCGCTTCGATATTCTTCGTGACGTACACGCTCATCGTGGGGTACTACAACCATTTCGTGGCGCTGGGCGACTACCCCGACTTCGGATCGGCGTGGGACATCCTGCTCGACATTCCCTTCGCGGCATGGTTGCTGGCGGCGCGGCGCGGGGATGGCCAAGGTCGTGTTCGCTGGCGCCCGCCGGTGTTCCTCGTGCGCTTCGTGCAAAGCGGCAGTCCCGTGTTCATGGCCCTGGGCGTGCTTGCCTTGGGGTTGATGGTGATGAGCCATCACCCGACGCTGGGCGTGGCCGCCTGCGCCGCCGCGGTATTGGGGATCGGCTTGCGCAGCACGCTGACCCAGGTGAGCCTGGTGGAAGTGGAATCTCGCCTGACGGCACGCCAGGCCACGCTGGAGGGCCTGGCTTATCGTGACGGACTGACGGAGCTGGCCAACCGCCGCGCCCTGGACGCCACCTTGCTCACCGAGTGGCACCGCACGGTTGAACGCAACGAACCGGTCGCCTTGCTGATGATCGATATCGACTTCTTCAAGCAGTTCAACGACCGCTACGGGCACGTGGAAGGCGACGAATGCCTGCGCCGGGTTGCATCGGCGCTGGCCAGTCGCGTCGGCCGGGGCGAAGACTTCCTGGCTCGCTACGGCGGCGAGGAGTTCGCACTCGTCGCACCGGCCACGACGCTTGTCGGGGCGCACCAACTGGCACATGCATTGCGCGAAAGCGTGCAATCGATGCGCATCCCGAACGATGGCAGCCCTTATGGACTCGTCACGGTAAGCATCGGCGTGGCCGTGGGCGTGGAATCACCGGAGGCGGGCCCGCTGAGCCTGCTGCAGGCGGCGGATACCGCCCTGTATCGCGCCAAGGCCAGCGGCCGCAACGCGGTGGCCAGCGCCGCCTAGCCTGCCTGCATCCGGGCGCGTTCTTCAAGCATACGGACGGCGCCGGGAATGCCCGTGGCGTCGGCCACTTCCACCATGCGGCCGGCATCATCGATGGACGCGCCCGTCTCGTGGGCCCAGGTGACGTGGTAGGGCATGTATACGCCCCAGCCGCCGAGCGCCACCACCGGCGCGATATCCGAGCGCAGGGAATTGCCCACCATGGCGAATCGTCCCGGCTGGATGTTGAACTCGCCCAGCACGCGCGCGTAGGCGCGGTCGTCCTTCTCCGAGACGATCTCGATGCGGTGGAAGAGGTCGGCGAGTTTCGAGCGGGCGACCTTGTGTTCCTGGTGGAAGAGGTCGCCCTTGGTGATCAGGACGACG
>NZ_DATHFX010000164.1:0-4347 GCF_035317885.1 Pinirhizobacter sp. | reverse complement strand
CTCGCGGGTAATGTACCCGCGCTCGGCGCCCACGCCGTAGGCGGTCAGGCCGAAACCCACCGAGGCGATGGAGGCAAAGGATTCACCGGGGAAATGATCGGGCACCAGGCCCGTCTTCGGATCGGCCGCGTCCCAGAACCAGGCGAAGGTGCGGCGCTCCAGGTCGTCGATGCTGGCGGGCACTTTGTTCACCTGGGCAAGCCTTGTCTTTTCAGCCTTGTGGGATACATGCGAGCGCTGGGAATGAGCGGCCGCCTGGCCAGTAGCCGTGGCGCAAACCAGCATGGTCGCGGCCAAGATTGCAAGGCACGAATACTTCAGACCCATGGGTAACCTTCCTGATCAGCCGGTGACACGCGCGCACCGCGCCCGACCAGGCAACGCGCCGCCCTGAAAACGTTTACATCAAGCTGTGCAATATAGCCCGAGACTGTGTTGGCGGGAACAACGTTCTAGAAATTATCGCGGGTCTACCGCGTAAAGTTTGCCAGCGATATCCTTCGGCCACCGGCCAACATAACCCGGGGAGAATGAAATGCCCGCCTTGTACCAAGTAGACGTCAAAGACGTTCCCGCCGACCACGCCGTGCTCACCAAGGCGCTACGCGTCATTGGCAAGATGCCGTTGCAGCGCAGCGCGGAAATCGCCACGTTCCTCCAGGCAAACGGCGGCGGAACCGTCGCCGCGGGCATCGAAAGATCCGTTGCCGACCATATTGTCGGCGAGCTTGGCAAGGCTTCCTTGAAAGCAACAGTTAGCGAAACGTCGGTGAGCACGCCGATGACGTGCTCGCCCGAGGCCGCCGAGTCCTTCCGCTGGACCAGCACGCGTCAGCTCGTTTCCGGCTGAACTGCAAAGAATCATCGCACCTGCCGGCTCGGCTGCCACGGCTCAAGCCACTTTCTCGGCACGGCAATGCTGGGCGATGAATTGTGAATGCAGGGGCATCGCATCGGCGCACTGTCCCACCACGTTCTCGATGCTGGCCATGAAGCCGGCAAGGTCGCTGTCGGGCATCTGGTCCACCAGTGGATGATGCGTGCGCGGCACGATGCCCTGCCCCACCATCACCTGCACCCAGCTGACATCGGCGAACATTTCCTCGGCGTTGCGGAAGAAGCGGCCACTGTCGGCGAAGAGGTCGATATTGTCCTTGAGGCTTTGCGGGATATCCATCGTGCGGCACTGGTTCCAGAACTCGGTGTCGGTGCGCTCGGTGGCCTTGTAGTGCAGGATCAGGAAATCGCGGATGCGTTCGGATTCGAACGTCACCTGATCGTTATAGCGGTCGATCAATACCCGCGAGAAATCCCGCTCCGGGAAGAGTTTCAACAGCCGCGTGATGCCCGACTGGATCATGAAGATGCTGGTGGATTCCAAGGGTTCCATGAAGCCGCTGGCCAGGCCGATCGCCACCACGTTCTTGTTCCAGGGCTTCTTGCGCAAGCCGGTAACGAAGCGCAGCGGGCGTGGATCGGCCAGGGCCTCGCCATCCAGGCGCGAGAGCAGTTTCGCCGCGGCCTCGTCTTCGGAGAGATGCTTGCTGGAATATACATAGCCATTGCCCGTGCGGTGCTGCAGCGGAATGCGCCACTGCCAGCCGGCTTCGCGCGCGGTGGCGCGCGTATAGGGCGTGGGCTCGCCGACATTCGCGCACGGCACCGCCATCGCGCGATCGCAGGGGAGCCATTGGGTGTACTCGTCGTAGCCTGTTTTTAGTGCCTGTTCGATCAACAGGCCGCGGAAACCCGAGCAATCGATGAAGAGTTCGCCTTCCACGCGCTCACCGCTTTCAAGCTTCACCGCGTCGACGAAACCCGAGAGCGGGTTCAATTCGACGCCGAGGATCTTGCCCTCCGTACGCTTGACGCCCAGGAGCTCGGCGTAGTTGCGCAGGTATTTTGCGTATAGGCCGGCGTCGAAGTGATAGGCGTACGCCACGCTTCCGAGGGGCGAGTTGGCCGGTACATCAAGCCCCGGGGCCATGAAACGGTTCTTCAGCGCCGCCACGGAGTTCACCGAGTAGGGCCCCAGATTCTTCTTCGCCATGCCCTTGTGCATGGCCTTGATCCAGTACTGGTGGAAAGGCATCAGGCCGACCTCGTGGCCCATGCTGCCGAATCCATGAATATAGCTTTCGCCCATACGCAGCCAGTCGACGAACTGGATGCCAAGCTTGAAACTGCCGAACGTCTTGCGGACGAAGTCCGCCTCGTTGATGCCCAACAGGTTATTGAAAAGCTTCAGGTGCGGGACGGTGGCCTCGCCTACCCCGATGATGCCTATCTCGTCCGATTCGATCAGGCGGATCGATACGCTCTTGCCCAGTGTGCGGGAAAGCGCGGACGCCGCCATCCAGCCGGCCGTACCGCCGCCGACGATGACGATGTTCCTGATGGCCGGATCAGTCATGGCATGAAGTCCTTCGGGAGGATCGGTTACATGGTGCCACTTAAGACAAGGCCCGCGCGATGGCGGGCCCCGTCCTTGAAGCGGTTGTCGCCGGCGTTTAGAACTTCACGCCCACGGTGAACCTTGCCGTGCGTGGCACGAAGGTGATGTTGCCATGCTTGTCGTACGCCACCGGATTCTGGGGCAGCGTCCCGCTGTTGCCGTAGTTGGTGAGTACCGCGCCATCGTCGAAGTTCTTCCAGTTGAAGACGTTCAGGATGTCAAAGCGCATATAGGCCGAGACATCACCCCAGATCTTGAAGTCCTTGGTGGCCTGCAGGTCGATGTCGCGGTAACCCCAGATATTGCCTCCCACCAGGAATTTACTGCCGCCACGCGGGATGAAGGTCATGGGGATGGCCGCTTCGCCGTTCGGCCCGATCGCACCGTAGTTTGCGACCGCGTTGTACGGCGTGGGCGTGGCCAGGGTGAGCTTGGCCGAGAAACTGAAGCCCCACGGACCGTCGAGCGAACCGGTGGTGACGAGACGGTGCTTGGGCGCCGCATTGGACAAGATGAACGGGTATTGGCCGATCGTCTCTTCGTCAAACGAGTAATGCTCGTTGATGTCCCGGTTCTGGTACGCACGCGTGTAGGTATAGGCGAACGTCGTACTCCAACCCGATTCCTTGGTATACGGCTTGCTGGCCGACAGCAGCAGCTGGGTGGTGCGGGTGCGGATGCCGTTGTTGCCGATGATCAGGCTGCCGAAACCCGGCACGCCGTTGTTCCATGGCTGGCTACCGCCCTGGAAGAACGAGCCATCGGGGTAGCGGTTACCCAGGGTGAAGGCAAAACCGTCGTAGCTCAGCACGCGGGTGACGGTGGCGTCGGTCTGCCAATCGCCCAGCTGGTTGCTCATGCCCAACGAGTACTGGTCGGAGTACGGCGCTTTCAGCTTGTTGTTGAGGACGTCGATTTCCTGGCCGGCGTTGCTCGAAGCGAACTGTGATTGCAGGTTCGGCAGGCCGTTGAGATAGGCCGGGTTCCAGTTCAGGCAGTTGGCGGCCGTCGTGCTGCACGGGCGCTCGGCCACGTTGAAGAACACTTCCTGGATGGGAATGGCCGACTTGGTCTGTTCCAGCTGCAGGTAGTCATACAGGTTGCGATCGTAGGAGCGGCCAGCACCAGCATGGATCACATGGGCTTCGTCGCCGAACAGGTCATACGACATGCCCAGGCGCGGCTGCCATTCCTTGTTGTAGGCGTGGCGGTTGTTGCCATTGCTGATGTAGTCGTTAATGTTCACGCCGCCCTTGGCGAGCGTCTGCGCGTAGGTCTGGCCCGGGAACTGCGTCTGCGCGGCCGGATCGGGCATGTTGAAGGCGGCGATCACATTGTCAGGCGTGACGTGGTCCAGGTACGACGGCGTTTTCTCATAATCCCAGCGCACGCCGAGGTTCAGCGTCAGCTTGTCGGTTACGGCCCAGTCGTCCTGGATGTAGCCGCCGTACTGCTTGCTCTTGGTCTCCGAGACCGGGTCAAGGCCCGCCACCGGGTTGGAGAACTGCACCTTGTACGGCAGAGGGTAGGTGCCGGTGGTGTCCACGTCGTAGTAGAACAGCGGGTTCACGTCGCCGGCGTCTTGCGCGTGCAGCGTCACTTCCTTGTATTTCCAGCCCACCTTGATGGTGTGGTCACCATGCCAGGACAGGTCGTTGAAGGTGAAGTCGTCAGACAGCGACGGACCTTCCTGGCCCTTGATCTGCGTGGCCAGCGGGCCGGCGGCGCCGGTGCCGAGGATAGTGCCGTCATTGGATGGTTGATAGGTGTAGACCGCGCCGTTACCGAAATTCAGCGGGGTCGGGTTATTCGACGAGTTCTCGTAGGTGGCGTTCAGTTCATTGAAGTACCAGTCGCCGCTGTGCTGCCAGCGGAACAGGCCGCGCGTGTCG
>NZ_DATHFX010000163.1:0-6677 GCF_035317885.1 Pinirhizobacter sp. | reverse complement strand
GCAATCGACGGCACGCCGATCGCTGCCAATGCGGGGCAGGCGAGCAAGACGAGAAAACGTGTCATTGCACGGCGGATGAACTGCATACCCCACGACCCTCGAGACGACACACATCTTGTTTTACTCTCACACGGCAATCATGTGCCTTTACCGCATTGGAGGTAGGCCAAGAGTACTAGCAGGGGAGGCAAGGCAAAGCACCAGACGCCCGTGGTGGCGTAAAGCAACGCACCCAGCGCGCAGCCCACTGCGAAGACCAGAACGGCTTGGCCCATACGGGCCAGGCGGCCGGTGATGACAGCGCGTTGCTCCCCGCGGGTTCCATGAACCAGATCGGCCAGGTCCAGCATGATCTGGGTGGTGGTGCCGGTCATGATGGTGGTGGGCGGCGCACTGCCCATATGCACGCGCTGCACGCCATTCTGTACCGCCATGCCCACCACAAGAAGGAGCCCGGTTGTCATGGTTGCCCAGTCGTCCTCGCGGGAAAACGAGCCATGGTAAATGGCCACCGCTCCCGCCATGCCCAGCAGCACTACTTGTAAGCCAAGGAACGCCTTGAGCACCTGCCAACCGCGTTCGACCAGGCGATAGTGCAACAGCCTGAAGACGAGTAAGGCCACGCAAAAGGTCGGCAGTGCCAATAACTTGGTGACGACGCCGGCAGTCCCGAACACGATCGCCGCCCCAATGGTGACGAAATTACCGGTAACGTGAGCAGTGAATAGCCCGTGCAACGCCATGAAGCTCGCGGTGTCGACGTAGCCCGCAGTGAGACCCAGCACGGCTGGAACAAGAAACGGCAGGGGTTTGGGAGTCTCAGTCACCATTGATACTTAAGCTCCGCCCCCAGGTAGTTGGAATTGTGCGCGCCGGCGCGGCGCAAGGCATCACCAACCTCGAAATGCACCATTTCCAGGGCCGCTACGAGGTTGCTATTGATGGCGTAGTCGCCGCGAAGCTGCCCGTAGCTTCCCGTCCGGCGCCCTCCATGACCGGCCGTCCCGGGGATGGGAATATTGGGTTGCGTGTACACCGCATCGGCGGTGGTCTGGCGCCACTGCAGGGCGAGCGCCGCAGTTAGCGTGAGCCGGGTTACCGGCTTGACCGTCACCGACGGCTTGAGATGGATGAAGTTGACGTAGCCGGTATAGCCGGCGAGCGTGAGGTAGTACCCATTGGGGAACAGCGGGTTGAAAGTGCCCAGGGTGTGGTCCGCACCATGGTGGTCGCCCGATGCCGCGTCCAGCTGCAACCCAAGGCGCGGCTGCCAGGACGTCGTGGCGAAGGTATAGCCTGCGCGTGTGCCTATGGCCCAGGCGCGAATGTCGCTGGCGCCGACCGAGCCGCGCTGGAGCATGGTTTCCAGATCCCAGTCCAGGCCGTGGGCGCCGCCGGCGTAGCGGACATCGAGTATGTGGCGTGACTCTCTTCCGCTAGCGTCGATGTAGTGTGCGTTGTCCCGGGAGTACAACGCGTAGTAGGCGGACAACTCCTGCGTACCGAACAGCGGGTGCTCTGCCCGGACCATGTTGAAGCGCAGATGCCGGTCGGAATAGTCGTCGAAATCCTGTGCGTCCCGATACTGCACCGGCTGGCTGACAAAACCGATGACGCGCCAATCCGGGGTTTCCCAGTCCGCCCAAATCGCATCGTATGCCTGGCGTACGTTGGGGCCGTCGCGCAGGGAAACAAAGCGCTGCAAGTCGAACGCGAACTCCTGGCGGCCTACACGGAACTTGAAAGTGTTGTCGCCCATGGTCGTGTTGTAGGCGACAAAGGCCAGGCGCACGTCGGCCGGATTGCGGTCGGCCGGCGTCGTGACCTGCTTGCCATAGTCACGTGCATCTTCCAGCTGGGTGAACAGCTGCCAATGCTTGTCGAGGTGAAGATCGGCATGCACCTGGAGGCGTTGAATGAGATAGCTGTCTGATCGGCTCCCGCCTGTACCGAACGCCACGGCATCGTTGTATTCCATGCGCTCACGAAGATTCATCCCAAACGAGAGATAGCTGTCGGGGTCGCCCTCGGCAAGCGCAATGTATTTCAGCCCATCGCCTGGTCGGTTGCGCAGGGACGGGTTGGCCAATGCCGACCAATTCTCCTGCCAGCGACTGAACATGGGGGTGGGGCGGAGTGGGGCGCTATCCTGCGCGGAAACCGGTGTCGCGCCGAGCAGGCCAAACAGCCCGTACGCGACACCACCGGAAAGGGTGCCGCGTATCGATAGGAACGGTTTACTGTCCGGTTGCCGCATGGATTTCCGCGACATAGCCACCTGGGAACGAAACGATGGCGATTTGTCGCCCGTCGGCGCTATAGGGTTCCACCAGCACAGTGGCGCCGCTGGCTTTGGCCTTGACCAGGGTGTCCGCCAGCTGGGGTACTTCATAGCCGGTCATTTCATGGCCATAAGGCCATGGAAGGTGTCCATCGGTCACCTGCACCGACATCTTGCCGAATGTCGATTCGATACGAATACGGCGAAACGTATCGCCGGACCGGCCGATCTCTACGCCCGGCGCATGCGGATCGTCGGAGATGACCTTGCCATGCGAGAAGGCAAGAAAGCTGCGCACGAAGGCGGCCGAGCGGTCGGGCGAGACATAGACGCGATTCTCCGGCACCGTCTGGAACGCCGCGTAGTTCGGCGGTGTGGTGTGCCAATACAGCTGCATGTTCACGCCGCCCGGCCACTGGATCACCGCATCGCGACCGATCGGGTCGGGAAACGCCGAGACGATAACGTCGGCGCCCGCCGCACGGGCCGCTCGAATCGCCGCGTCCATGTCCTTGACCAGGTAGCCGGTGCGCTCGTCGCCGAATGGACGTGGGATGGGTGTCTTGAAACCGAACAACGACACGGTGCCAACCGGCGTCTGCAGCAGCTGGGTCGTGGTGCTGCTGGGCGTGGGTGTGACCTGGGCAACACCTTGCTTCGTGCTCTGGCCGCCGAAGGTGGCGAGGAAGCTTTGGACAAAGCTGTCGACATCCGCGGGCGCCACATAAACATGGGTGGTGTCGTACTGCGAGCCCACGGCCACGACGGGCGCGGCAGTGGCGTCGCGTGCCTGCGAGGATGTCACGGTCGCGGAAAATGCCAGACTGACACCCCATACGGCCGTCAGTAAGAAAGAGGGTGTACGCATGTCAAACTCCGAATCAGGATGGAGTGAAAGGACCCTTGAAGCGGCGGCCTCGCAAGTCATGCCAGGCTACCAGCAGGAAGCCGCCGACCAGCCCGAGATGCTCAAAAAAAGCATTCTCGACCGGGAAGCGCTGTGCGAGCGGAAGCTCCCAGAAGCGGTTGGCCAGGAAGGTCGCCACCAGGGTGAAGGCCGCCAGTACCAGCGCCGCCGGCCATCGGTAGAAGCCGGCGATGATAAGCACCGAGGCACCCAATTCGATCACGATGGTGAGCGCCGTCACCAGCGTCGGCATCGGCAATCCAAAATGCATCGTTTCGGCAACCGCACCAGGGAAGTCCCATGCCTTGTCGATACCGCCTTGCAGGTACGCCGCGCAAAGCAGCAACAGCGCCACGCGCTGTACCAGTAGCGGAGGACTCCAGGTATGCATGGCTACACCGCCCAACAGGCGCAGCCCAAGGCGCCCCAAAAGGACTTCAGGTCGTCTACCGGCAAGCGGCTGGTCCACGAACTGGCGTGATCGTGACCATGTACTCCGCAGGCGTTCGCGCATCCACAAGCGGGAACGGCAGCGCGCGCAGCACGAGCAGTCTCATCGCCCCACGCCGCGTAGCCTCCGAAACGACGTACCGGTGACCAGTCCGGCATGGCCGGGGGCACCATCACTTCCTGGAGCTCGCTGAAATTGCCGGCGCTGTAGACGATCTTGCCGCCGACCATGGTCAGCTCCGACACGGTATCTGCAATCTCGTGTTCTGCACATGCGAAGAAATCGCGGTCAGGGACGATCAGATCGGCGAGCTGACCCACCTTGATTTGTCCCTTCTTGCCCTCTTCGTTGGAGAACCAGGTGACGTTTTCGGTCCACATGCGCAGCGCCGCCTCGCGATCCAGGCAGTTGCGCTGTGGATACAGGCGTAGCCCTCCCACGGTGCGACCGGTAACCAGCCACGCCAGGGATACCCACGGGTTGTAGGAAGCCACGCGGGTGGCATCGGTACCCGCTGAAACAGGCACGCCGTTGTCGAGAATCTTTGCCACAGGGGGCGTTGCCTCCGCCGCCAGCGATCCGTACCGTTCGACGAAGTATTCGCCCTGATAGGCCATACGGTGCTGCAAGGCAATGCCACCACCGAGTGCCGCGATGCGGTCGATCGAACGATCCGAAATGGTTTCGGCATGGTCGATGAACCAGTGCAGGCCATGCAACGGTGTGTCTTTGTTGACGTGCTCGAAGACATCCAGGGCGCGGCTGATCGTCTCGTCGTACGTGGCATGCATGCGCCAAGGCCAGCGATTCTCCGCCAGGATGCGCACGACGCCTTCAAGGTCATCCTCCATCTGGGCTGGCATTTCCGGGCGAGGCTCGCGGAAGTCCTCGAAGTCGGCCGCGGAATACACCAACATTTCGCCCGCGCCGTTGTGGCGAAAATAATCGTCGCCTTGCTTGTACTTGGAGTGGCGTGTCCAGCTGAGGAAGTCGTCTTTTTCCGCCTGAGGCTTCTGCGTGAACAGGTTGTAGGCCAGGCGAATAGTGAGCTGTCCGTCGTCAGCCAGCTGCTGGATCACTGCATAGTCTTCGGGGTAGTTTTGCGAACCACCGCCGGCGTCAATGGCACCGGTGACACCGAGCCTGTTGAGCTCGCGCATGAAATGACGCGTCGAGTTGAGCTGGTATTCGAACGGGAGCTTGGGGCCGCGAGCCAGCGTGGCATAGAGAATGGCTGCGCTCGGCTTGGCCAGGAGCAGTCCGGTAGGATTGCCCTCGCCATCGTGCACGATCTGTCCGCCTGGTGGCGCGGGCGTATCACGGGTATATCCCACTGCCCGCAGGGCGGCGCCGTTGAGTAGTGCACGATCGTATAGATGGAGCAGGAACACCGGCGTATCAGGCGCTACGGCATTGAGCTCGGCGATGGTGGGTAATCGCTTTTCAGTGAACTGGTGCTCAGTGAAACCGCCTACCACGCGCACCCATTGCGGCGCCGGGGTAATGGCAACCTGCTGCCTGAGCATGTTCATGGCATCGGCGAGCGAGCGAACGCCGTCCCAGCGCAACTCCAGGTTGTAGTTCAGGCCGCCACGGATGATGTGCAGGTGGTTGTCGATCAGACCGGGCAGTACGCAACGACCACCCAGGTCCACCAGGCGCGTACGGGAGGTCGCCAGCGACAGGATGTCCGACTCATCGCCGATCGCGGTGAATACGCCATTGGCGATGGCGACGGCCGTGGCTTGGGGCCTGGCGCGGTCAAGCGTGGTGAATCGGCCGTTGTACAGGATGAGGTCGGGTGGGACCTGTCGATCGCTCATGATTTACCCTCCAGATCGATACTCGCCTTCGGCGACTGATTTGATGCTTGTGGTTCGGCTAGATCGCTGGCCTGGGTGGTCTTGGTACCTTCTTTGAAGAAGAGCTGTTTGACCAGTGGCGGCCCTTGCTCACCCAGGACAATGCCAAGCAGGCCGATAAGGGCGATCAGTGGCGGGGCAGGTGAGCGCACCCTGATGAGGCTGTAGATGCCGCCCACCAACAGGCCAGCAGCAAAGGAAACCAGATAAGACTTCATGTCCGACTCCACCCCTCTTCGGCGGCGACGTGATCCCGCCACCTGTACCTGGCATCAACCTTCGTGTGCTGCGAACATGCTCTTGGCGTAGGTGACACCCAGCCCATACGAACCACCGAACTGCCTGGCGATGCCGGTGGTGCTTTCGTACGTATCGGTACGCGCCCAGTCGCGCTGCAACTCGAGCAGGTATTGAAGGGTAGTCATCGGGCGGGCGCCTGCCTGCACCATGCGCTCGAGGGCGCGGTTGTGCGCTTCGGCGGAGACGTCACCGCAGGCGTCGGCGAGCACATAGATCTCGAAACCCTGATCCAGTGCCGACAGGGCCGGGCCGACGATGCATACCGAAGTCCACAGCCCCGCCAGTACGAGCCGGCTCTTGCCGATCTCGTTGATCTTCTTGATCACCGCCGCATCTTCCCAGGTATTCATCGAGGTGCGGTCCAGAAGCGCCTGACCCGGAAAAGGATCGGTGACTTCGTTGAACATCGGGCCGGAGAATGTCTTTGCCGCCACGGTGGTAAGAATGGTCGGTACTTTGAAGCTGGCCGCTGAGCGCGCTGCAAGGCCGGCGTTGTTGCGCAGGGTGATGGCGTCGATCGAATGGGTCGCGAACGACATCTGCGATTGGAAGTCGATCATGACCAGGGCATGATCGCGCGGTGTCAGCAGGGTCTTGCCGGGAGTGGGGGTGGCAGTGATGGGCATGAAG
Source organism: Pinirhizobacter sp. (assembly GCF_035317885.1). Classification (GTDB taxonomy): domain Bacteria; phylum Pseudomonadota; class Gammaproteobacteria; order Xanthomonadales; family Rhodanobacteraceae; genus Pinirhizobacter. Next base: position 246 of record NZ_DATHFX010000163.1, on the reverse strand, counting down.
CGTCTCCTTGTACGTTGGAAGGTGGGAGACGCCGCCGCGGAATCGTTGAGCGCGGGTCGACCCAAGGACTAGCGGTGATACCAATACTTTGTGTGAATGACGTTCGCTAGCCAAGCTCACTTCCGGTAAATCTTTTCTACCCTTTCGTGTCGAAGAGCACTCGTAAAAGAAGAAAGCCCGCTCAAGTGGCGGGCTTTCTCCGTTTCATGGATCTGACTGCGCCTGACTAACGACTCAGCCACTCAG
>NZ_DATHFX010000162.1:0-5127 GCF_035317885.1 Pinirhizobacter sp. | reverse complement strand
AACCTTCATGATGCACTTCCCCCTGAGTACGCCAGCATCGACTTCGAGCAGGCGCGCGCCTATTTGATGCACCATTACGGAGAATCCGCGGATGTTACGCGCGCGGACCTGATGGCGAGCGAGATAGGCCGGGCTCACTATCGCGCCATTACCCGTTTCATGTTCGAGGATGGATTGACGCCGGACTACAACGGCTCGCGCAACGCCCTGCAGGTGGACTCAAGGCGACGCGCCATCGAAGTGGTCCGGCGCAGCCAGGCATGGAGCAACCTGCTTGACCAGGCCTGCCCCGGAACGCTGAGGTTATCCATCCATCCACAAGCGCCGGACTCACCCAAATTCGGCATCCATCTATCGGACTGTGCCGATAGCTGGCTCACCCCGTGGCATGCGGTGGCCGTGGACATCGGCGGTGAGTTCAATTTGATGAAACGCGAGGAGGTCGAGCGCGCAGGCGGACAGATCGTGCATGTCGACGGACGCCCTTCGCATTTCGTTATCGAACACGCACGACGCCAGGGAGAATCCCGGTGAAGCAAACCGCGCTCCCGTCCTTCCATCGCCAGGTATCGATAACGCCGCTCGCATCATTCGGTGCCCTCGTTGCACCGGTGGACCCCGCCATGGACTGCCTGGGCATACCCGTCGACCACCTCCGCGCACTGGTAGGTCACAGCAAGCTCGTGGTGCTCCGGGGGTTCGCCAATCGCTTCTCCGGCCAGGGACTTGCCGATTACGCACGCCGCTGGGGCCCGATCATGACGGGGCCCTACGGCGATGTGCTCGACCTTTTCGAAAAAGAGTCGCGCGACGGCGTCTTCGATTCACTGTTCCTGCCCCTGCATTGGGACGGCATGTACATGCCGACCGTCCCAGAGCTCCAGATATTCAATTGCGTCGATGCAGGCCCATTGAATACGGGCGGCGAGACGGTGTTCGTCGATACCGTGGGCCTGCTTGAAAATGCAGGTGCATCGGTACTGGATAAATGGCGCGCCATTGAAACGACCAGCTGCATACTTGCCGTATCCAACTATGGCGGTTGCGTGCGCAGCGCCCTGGTGGTCGAACACCCGCGTCACCACGTCCCGACACTTCGCTACAGCCCCACTGGCGATGCCACCCCGGACTTCAGGAACCCACACACTGTTACGCACGAAGGACTCGACCGGGCATCGATGGACGAAAGTATCGCCGAGCTGCACCGGTGCCTGGCGCATCCGGCGCATCGTTACGAGCACGCATGGCGAACAGGCGACGTGCTGATCGCCGACAACCTTGCCCTTCTTCATGGCAGAAACGCATTCGTGCGTGGCTCGAGCCGGCACCTGCAACGCGTGCATGTCCATGCAGATCCGGTACTCGTCAACTTAGGCTTCAGCCCCCCAAAAAAGTGATGGGAGCGCCGCCGCCCGGGTTGGTTCCGGTGGACCGCTAGACGGCCAAATGCTGCAGCACGGTACAAAAAAACCCATATGGCCAGTTGACGCGTCCGATCAGGGTGGGTTACCGTCCGGCCATTCCCGTGATGTCGGATTTCGGCAAAAACGGGTCTTAAGCCACTGGGATTTCCTGATGGGGCACGGTTGTCCGACAACGCAGGTGTTTGGCTGCATACCCGCTAGCGAGCGGGGGCGGTCGCCCTTCGTTGCGATCTGTGCCCGCGTTCGCTCCCGTGCCAAGCTCAGCGCCCTGCGCTCCCGGTCGAAGTGCCTGTCCGGCTATTCCCCACCGTATCCAGCCTGAAGCAGCGGCTGTTTGACCTGATCGGCTCGTTCCCCGGCTGTCCTTAGACAACACTTTGCCGCGCCTCTCATCGATGCGCGGCAAGTGCGGCCGGCTATTGCCCAAGACGACTCCCCGATGGGTGCGAACAGTGTTCTCCGATGGCGGGCGCCTGCCCGTCATGGCCGTCACGCATCGGGTGGGGAGTTCACATGACCAAGCACAGGAATATCCGCAGGAACCGTTTGAACCTGGCCGTCCTGGCCGCACTGGGCACAGCGTTGGTGTCGGGGCCTTTGCTTGCCCAGACCACATCAACGCCCGCGCCTGCCGCTTCGACCGCGGCACCGGCTGCCGCGCCGGCCACCACGCAAGCCGATGACCAGGCGACGCCGGGCAAGCCGGCATCGAAGCCGCAAGTAGCCCAGGCCAAGACGCTCAAGGCCGTGTCGGTGGTGGCCAACCGCTACGATGCCAGCACCTTGCAGATGAACGCGCAGAATACGGTGGACGTGTTGTCCGCCAGCGACCTGCAACACACCGCCGTGCACAACGTGGCCGAAGCGCTGGGCCTGATGCCCGGCGTGAATGTCACCACCACCGGCACCGGTTACTTCGGCGGCATCGATGGCGCGGCGCGCGGCGAAGGCATGTTCGCGTCCGTGCGCGGCTTGCCGTCCGAGTACAACGTGAACCTGATCGATGGCGTGGATGTGGCCCAGGGCATGCCCTATAGCCGAAGCGTGCAGCTGTCGCTGCTGCCACCGTCGGGACTGCAGACCATCGTGATCAACAAGACCTCGATGGCCGATATGGACGGCGATGCCATCGGCGGCACCATCGATTTCCGCACGCCCACGGCGTTCGATTTCGCCAAGGACACCAGTGGCAGCATCACCACCAGCGGGCGTTCGGAGAGCCAGGCAAGGGAATATGGCGGTAGCGGGCTCGGCGGCGGCCTGGCGGGTGAGTTCCAGACCAAGTTCGGCAGCGAACACCAGTTCGGCATCTACGCCAGCGGCTACTACGACTACCGCAACATCGCCAACAGCGAAGTGGGCGCCGCCGAAAGCGCGTTGAATGATGGCTCGTGGGAATTCGCCCACAGCAACGCGGATGGCACCAACGCTGCCGGCTACAACCCGGCACGGAATCTCACCAGCACGGGCCTGAACGCCGGCATCGCATCGGGTTTCGAGCGACGCTATGGCGGCAATATCGCCTTCAACTGGAAGGTGGACGACACGCTCGACGTCTATGCCCGCGCCACCTATGCCTACGCAAAAACAGAGCAGGACACCACCTACAACCAGCTCCTGCCGCAGAACGTTACCTACGTACCGGATGGCTCGGCCGGCTACGTCCCGAACATCGGGCGCATCGCCAATCGCTTCTGGTACGAAACCAACCCCGAACGCGCCGACATCGCCACCTTCCAGTTCGGCGCCGACAAGAGGGCCGGCGGCTGGACGATCTCGCCGAAGCTGTTCTACAGCTATGGCCACAACGATCGCCCGGCGCACGTGGAGATCGATGGCCGCGAGGACAAGTATTCCCAGGACAACTTCGCCTTCGGCGGAAGCTCGCTTACCACTTACAAAGACGGCTTCCCGTACCCGCTGCTGACACCGGGCCTTGTCAATTCAGTGAACAACATTCCCGCCATGTGGGCCAACGACAGCGGCGAGCTGACCAAGTCGCGATCGGGCCAAAAGAAGGGCGGCGCCTCGGTCGACTTCCAGTATGACTTCGACGGCGGTGCGCTTTCCTCGGTGAAATTCGGCGTGAAATACACCGACAGCTCCCGGGAATTCACCAACCGCGACTGGTCCACGCCTGGCATCAACGATGGCGTGACCACCCTGGGCGACCTGGGAATCTTCAACGGGACGTATTCATCGATATTCCCCGACAAGTACCTGTGGCAGACACCCAAGGTGAACCATGCCGCCGTGGTGGACCTGATCCGCGCCAACTTCGCCGACGACGAACTGGATACCTGCGGCAGCAACTACATCAACAATTACAACTGCAACACCATGCGCGGCACCGAGGCTGTGAGCGCGGCCTACGCCATGGCCACGTTCGATGTGGGCAACCTTGAGATCATCCCCGGTGTGCGCTTCGAGCACACGTCGATCAACAACACCTTCTGGACGACGCCTGCCGAGGACGCTGACGGCAACCCGGTGACCGGTCATTTCTCCAACAACCGCACCGTGTACAACGAGCCGCTGCCCAGCATCGCGGCCAGCTGGCGGCCTACCGCGAACTCCGTGTACCGCGGATCGGTATGGATGAGCTACACCCGCCCGGCCTTCGTGCAGTTGGGCGGCGGCTCGCAGGTAAGCATATCCGATGGCGTGACCACCATCACCGAGGGCAATCCGAACCTCAAACCCATCAAGTCGACCAACCTGGACCTCTCCGGCCAGTGGACGACCGACCAGGGCGGCTTCGCCTCGGTGGCGGCCTTCTACAAGCAGCTGCACGATTACATCTATGACAGTGGCGGTGGACAGGCGAACCCCAATACCTCCGGGGAAGGAACGGTGCTTACCAAGACCCCGACCAACGGCGGCGACGGCAAGGTGTATGGACTGGAAGTGGCCCTGCGGCAGAAATTCCAGAACCTTCCCGAGCCCTTCGATGCCAAGATCCACGCGGGACTTCTGGCGCGTGTAGATCTTGGCATCGAAGGTTTCGAGAACGAACGGCTGCAGAGCGCACCCAACGTGCTGGGCAACGCCGAGGTGTTCTACGAGAAGAATGGCTTCGACCTTGACCTGGGCTACCACTACGCCAGTTCCTTCCTTTCCACCTACGACTACCTCAACCAGGGCTCGCCCTGGGACGACCTGTGGGTTAGGCCGATCCGAAGGGTGGACCTGCATGCCGGCTACGAATTCGATCCGCACTTCCGGGTGGACCTGTCGGTGTCAAACCTGACCGGGAACTACAGCTATTGGTCGCACATCGGTAGGCATGACCTGGCCATCAGCGATATCGTGCAGGCGGGGCGAACCACCCTGCTGACCTTGAAGTACTCGTTCTAGTGCACAGCCGGCCACGTCTGGAGATCGATGCGACGACAGCGACGGGATTACCGACGGCGCCGCCACGCGTCATCGGCTTCTGGGGCGGACTGTCGGCCAACGTCCTGAACATGATCGGCATCGGGCCGTTCATCACCATCCCGCTGGCGTTGACCGCGCTGGCGGGACCACAGGTCCTGTTGGGCTGGGTGGCGGGCGCCTTTCTTTGCCTGTGCGATGGCCTGGTGTGGGCGGAACTGGGCTCGGCGATACCCGAGTCGGGAGGGCCCTACCACTACGTGCGCGAAGCCTACGGCCGGGACAGCTACGGGAAGCTGTTCGGGTTCCTTTACCTGTGGCAGACCCT
>NZ_DATHFX010000161.1:0-11242 GCF_035317885.1 Pinirhizobacter sp. | reverse complement strand
CCCAGACCACCAGTGCGCGCTCGGCGCCGAGTTCCTGCAGCACGCGCACCTGGATGCCGACGAGGTCCGGATGGAAGACGCCCATCAGGATGTTCGGCGCGCCAGCGGGGTTGGTAAGCGGCCCCAGGATGTTGAACATGGTGCGCACGCCCATTTCGCGGCGCACGGGCGCCACGACCTTCATCGCCGGATGGTGATTGGGCGCGAACATGAAGGCGATGCCAGTCTCGGCCATGCACTGGGCCACCTGCGCCGGGCGCAGTTCGATGGCGGCGCCGAGCGCCTCGAGCACGTCGGCACTGCCTGACTTCGATGAAACGCTGCGGCCACCATGCTTGGCCACGTGCGCACCGGCCGCGGCCGCCACGAACATCGCCGCGGTGGAAATGTTGAAGCTGCTGGCACCGTCACCGCCGGTACCGACGATGTCCACGAAGTGATCGTGCGGCGGCAGTTCCACGCGGGTGGAGAGCTCGCGCATCACGCGTGCAGCGCCGGTGATCTCGCCGATGGTTTCCTTCTTCACGCGCAGGCCCGTGATGATCGCGGCCGTCATCAACGGGCTCACTTCCCCGTTCATGATCTGGCGCATCAGGTCGACCATCTCGTCGTGGAAGATCTCACGATGCTCGATGGTCCGCTGCAACGCCTCGGAGGGAGTGATCACCTGGCGTCCGCTCATGCAGCGATCGACAGCGGCTGGCCGAGGAAATTGCGCAGCAGGTCGTGACCGTGCTGGGTGAGGATCGATTCGGGATGGAACTGAACGCCCTCGACATTGAGCGTGCGATGACGCAGGCCCATGATCTCGTCGATGCTGCCGTCGTCATTTTCCGTCCAGGCGGTGACTTCCAGGCAATCGGGGAGCGAGGACTGCTCCACCACCAGCGAGTGGTAGCGGGTGGCTACGAACGGGTTGGGAAGGCCTGCGAAGACGCCCTGCCCCCGATGGCGAACGGGCGATGTCTTGCCGTGCATGATCCGGCCGGCACGCACCACGTTGCCGCCGTAGGCCTGGCCGATGGCCTGGTGGCCCAGGCACACGCCGAAGATGGGGATTTGCCCGCCCAGGTGGCGAAGTACATCCAGCGATATGCCGGCGTCGTTGGGCGTGCCCGGACCCGGCGAAATCATGATGCGCTCCGGCGCCAGGGCGCGGATATCCGACACCGACAATGCGTCGTTGCGCACTACTTTCACCTCCTGACCCAGTTCGCCCAGGTACTGGACCAGGTTGAAGGTAAAGCTGTCGTAGTTGTCGATCATCAAAAGCATAAACGGCCTAATTCATTGATTTACAGACACATGACGCAACGGGCCCGCAGATATACCCATCCAAATGTAACCCAACGGCATGTGCCGGGGCCATTGGATTCGCACCCGCTTTACGCCGCCCGACGCCCGTCGAACGGCTCAACGGATACATTGACTCGATAACCCAGGACGGCAAGGGCCGCCTCGACTTGGTCAAGCTTCGACTTGTGAGTCAGGCTTAACAGGCGATCGACCTGCGGTGCATGCACGCCGAGCTTTCGGGCCAGGCTCGACTTGCGCAGCCCGCGTGAACGCATGGCCTCGTACAGGCCAATCTTTGCCACATCCAGCGCGGGAAGCGATACCCAGAACTCACCTCGCTTCTTGTCGCTCGGGCGAGGTAGTGGCTCCCGATGGTCCATGTGCCACTGCAAGACAAGGGCGATGGCATCGATGGACTCCTGCAGTGCCTCTGCCAGGGAATCGCCCACACTGTTGAAGGCGGGGAGATCGCGGCAGGTCGCCACGTAGGCACCGCCATCCTTCACGATTTTCACTGCGTATCGCATCACCGCTCCGTTGATTGCCACGGCCTATTTCAGGCCAAGGTCTTTGAGGATGCCTCTTCTCAAACCTTCGGGAATTTCTTTCGATCCATGATTGGGGACGACAGAAGTCCTGTCGTTAAGCGTCACGAACTGGTGACTTCCTCGCTGCCGTTCAAAGACCACTCCTTGCGCCCGAAGCCATCGTATGAACTCGCTGTACTTCATCGGCTTCCTGCCGTTCGATTGTTCGCGGGCAGTATAGCAACATAAGTGTTGTCAACAACACTTATGTTGTGTACTAGGGTCATTCCCCAGAGTATGGCCGCCGCGAGCCGCCAAGTATCAACACGCCCAGGGCGCAGGCGTGTCGAGCAGACGGCGCAATGCGTCGGCATCCTCCAAAGGCGCCTCCAACACTTCGTTGAACCGCTTGAATTGCACCGCGGTTAGTCTGAAGTGGACCTGATCAGCCAGGACCTTGCGCGCTTCCTCGCACGCGGCATCCAAGATGAATTCGGCACGGCTTTTACCCACAACCCGCGCAGCGTGATCGATCAGCGCCACGCTGCCAACTGACGCACGAAACTTGATAATCTTGTAGACAGTCGGCATGCAGTATCGGGGAAGCCGATTGCCCGCTCATTGGGCACGCTACCGCGTTCTCAACCAAGGCCACCTCAGGCCGCCGCAGTCACACCTGACCGCATCTCCCTCGCCGCAGCCACCATCGCCTCCAATGCTGCACGCGTCTCCGGCCATCCACGAGTCTTCAACCCGCAATCAGGATTCACCCACAACTGCTGCGGCTTAAGAACGGCCACGGCCTTTTCGAGCAGGTCGGTCATCTCCGACGACCGCGGCACCCGGGGTGAGTGGATGTCGTAAACACCGGGGCCGATCTCATTGGGGTAGCGGAAGCGTACGAAGGCATCGAGCAGTTCCATGCGCGAGCGCGAGGTTTCGATGGAGATGACATCGGCATCCATCGCCGCCACGGCGTCCATGATGTCGTTGAACTCCGAGTAGCACATGTGGGTATGCACCTGGGTTTCGTCCGCCACGCCCGAGGCGGTGAGCCGGAAGGCTTCCACCGCCCAGTCGAGGTATGTTTTCCAATCGGCGCGGCGCAGTGGCAGGCCTTCGCGCAAGGCCGGCTCGTCGATCTGGATCACACCGATGCCCGCGCCTTCCAGGTTCAGTACTTCGTCGCGCAGGGCCAGCGCGATCTGACGGCAGGTAGCCGAGCGCGGCTGGTCGTCGCGTACGAACGACCACTGCAACACGGTGACCGGGCCTGTAAGCATGCCCTTCATCGGCCGGTCGGTGAGCGACTGCGCGTACTGCGACCAGCGCACCGTCATCGCCTTGGGGCGGCGCACGTCGCCGAAGATGATCGGCGGCTTGACGCAGCGCGAGCCGTAGCTCTGCACCCAACCGAGTTTGGTGAAGGCGAAGCCGTCAAGCTGCTCGCCGAAGTATTCCACCATGTCGTTGCGCTCGAACTCGCCGTGCACCAGAACATCCAGGCCGATCTGTTCCTGGAAGCGCACGCATTTTTCGGTCTCGGTTGCCAGGAAGGCATCGTAGTCGGCGTCACTGAGCTTGCCCGATTTGTTCTGCGCCCGTGCCTCGCGCACCTCGTGCGTCTGTGGGAATGAACCGATCGTGGTGGTTGGGAACAGCGGCAAGCCCAGCCGTTTGGCCTGCGCTTGCTGGCGCTCGGGATAGGCGGATTGGCGACGCGTGGCTGAAGGCCCGATCGCAGCCAGTCGCGCGGCAACGTCCGGACGATGCACCAACGTTGAATGGCGGCGGCGGTCCTGGCGTCCGCGGGCATCGAGCAGGGCGACCTCCGCTTGCAGCTTGCCGTCCAGGGCATCACCAAGGACGCGCAGTTCCTTGATTTTCTCCCGTGCGAAGGCGAGCCAATCGTGAATCTCCTTCGGCAGGGAGCGCTCCAGTGACGCGTCGATCGGCACGTGCAGCAACGAACACGAGGGCGCCAACTCAAGCGATGCCGAGCCGATTGCGTCTCGCGCTTGCCGGGCAAGCACGAGCGCGCGATCAAGATCGGTGCGCCATACATTGCGCCCGTCGACCACGCCTAGCGACAACACCAGGTCCCGTGGCCAGGCCAGCAATACCTTGTCCAGCTGCGCTGGGGCACGCACCAGGTCGACATGCAGGCCGTCTACGGCCAGTTCCCGCACCAGCGGCAGGTTGTCGCCAACCTCGCCGAAGTAGGTCGCCAACATCAGTTTCGGTCGCTCCACCTTCGCCAGATGTGCGTAGGCGCGCCGATACGCCGCCTGGTCATCGGCGTCCAGGTCGAGCACCAGGCAAGGCTCATCGATCTGCACCCACGTGGCGCCGGCGGCCTTCAGCCGACCGAGCAGTTCGGCATATACCGGCAAGAGGCGATCCAGTAGCGCCAGGCGGTCACTGCCATCCACCGTCTTGGCCAGCAGGAGAAAGCTGACAGGCCCCAGCAGCACCGGGCGGGCCTGCAGGCCCAGTGCGCGGGCTTCCAGGTACTCGGCCACCGGCTTGTCGCCGCGCAGGCGGAACACCTGGTCGCCGGTGAGCTCGGGCACAAGGTAGTGGTAGTTGGTGTCGAACCACTTGGTCATCTCCAGCGCATGCAGGTCGTAGCCGCCTTTCTGCGTGCCGCGCGCCAGGGCGAAGTAGCCGGCCAGCGGATCGGCGTCGGCCAGCGCACGGTAGCGCTCGGGAATGGCATCGAACAGGAAGGCGGTGTCGAGCACGTGGTCGTAAAGCGAGAAGTCGTTGCAGGGCACGATGTGGGCGCCCGCGTCGCGCTGCAGGTTCCAGTGGCGGTGGCGGAGGCCCCGTGCGGTGTCGTTGAGGACTTCCGCGCTGCTGTCGCCGGCCCAGTAAGCCTCCAGTGCGCGCTTGAGTTCGCGCTTGGTCCCCATGCGCGGGAATCCAAGGTTGGCAATGTTCGTCATGTGTAGCGTTTCCTCTCATGCGTGATGAAGAGGAACGAAGGAACCGCGCGCAAGCTGCCCTAGGGAGAAGGACGCGCCCGCCACGCCAGCGACCTTCGCCCCCGCGGGCGAACCGGATCAACACACGGGGACGCACGGAGGAAGGCGCCACGGCACAGAAGGCCGCAACGCATGGCTCCGGTTGCCTCCCCGCGGAAGCTCCAGGTCAAACAGGGATCGCTCCCTGGTCGCGGCAGGTCTTCGGGCTCGTGGACGAAAGGCGCATCGCGCCTTGCCTAATGTTCGCCGCTTCCCGGCCCCCAAAGGGAGGCCAGTGCTTGTGGCGAAGGTCGTTTCCACACACCGCTGCGGGGCAGCGCCGGAATAAGCCCTAGGGCCTCACCGGACTTCCCTTTTAATTGCATCTCTCTATCTTGATGAAGAGATGCAAACCGTGACGAGCCGTAAGCTACGCCTGCGCGGGTGAAAGGTCAAACGGACCGGGGCGTACCATCGGGGCGCGCCCATAACGGATTGATCCGTATCGGTTCACCCCGATATTGGGTACCTAGGGCTAAAGAAAGAAGGCGGAGGCGACATGGCAACCGGCTGGGCAGGCGATGGCGCTGTGCAGGATCAGATCGACGCGACGGTGAACGACGCGGTGGAACGCGCACGTCGCCAACTGAAGGACGGTCCTGGTTTGAAGCGATGCGAGGAATGCGACGCACCGATTCCCGCGGCGCGGCGGAAGGCTGTTCCCGGCGTCCGCCTGTGCGTGGCGTGCCAGCAAGCGGCCGACGACACAACCGGCGCCCATCTGTTCAACCGACGCGGCAGCAAGGACAGCCAGTTGCGTTGACGATCACATTGGCATGCGAGGCCGAAGGCGATTCGGTCGCATTGCTTACGCTCGCTCGTATGTATCGGTAAAGAGATCGATGCCTTGCCGAATGGCATCCCTGAGCTCGGTCTCATCGTCCAATAGCTCTTGCTGCGTGAACATGATGGTCTCCGCGGCACGAATAAGCTGCCCGAGGCGTTCAACAGGGTCGGAGATACCGCAGACCTTCGCGAAGGGAAGGATCTCGGCTCGGGCCCGGAACAGGCTCTTCGAACCATTCAGGGTCAGAGCCAACTGGTCTTCCGGGATGTAACGGGTTGTATTGACGATGTCGTAGGCAGGCGCCATCCGTACATCGCCCGCCAAGGGATGGGTGTAGAGAAGACCAAAATTCTTCAGATGCGCGTCGCCGTTGCCGAGCATGACCGACAGCACGACTTGGTCAAAGAGCTGCGCCTTAGCCTGGCTGACATGCTCTGGAGCACAGTAAGCCTCGATTGCGCGCGCAACCTGCGTATAGCTTCCAGTATATTTTTCTTGCGCCGACCGTCCCATGAGCGATGCCATGTCTTCAAAGCCAATCGGCTCACCTGCCGACGTTCGATCGAAGCGCCGCATGACGAAGAGCCTGCGGTTTTCGGACAGGTAGAAATCCGGCACAGGCACACCCGCCTCGCGGACAATACCCATGCAGATGAAATAGCCTTCGGGGAGATTCATCTCGAAGATGGGCAGAAGCGTTTGACTGCGGTAAGGCTCCATCCGCCGTTGCATGTTGAGGGCGATTTCCGACTCCGGTGCGATGTCCGGACTGTATTGAAAGAAATATCCGTTCTCGCGTGCGAGTACGCCGCTGTTCCCCTGCGGCGTCGACACCGCCAAATGACGAATCGCTTTAGTCGTCACCGGAGAAGAACTCCCTTGCTTCTTCCAACGTGGGGCGCCTGGTCGGTGCAAGCGTCAACTCTGCCCCCAGCGCCTTGGCGATGGCTGCATAAGCCTTACTTTTGGTGATCCGTGACGGCCGGTTCTGTTAGCGGCTAGGCGGTAGCTGCGCTTTCGACCGCCGATGGTGCCAAGTCAGGTGCGTAGTGTGAGGTAGCGTCACCCTCTTCACTCCCAAGTGCCTCTGCGCTGGCCTCGGCAAGTACCTTGCGCAACGCAAGCACCGAGCGCAGGTTTCGCTCCATTTCGGCGACGGTCAGCGGGAAATAGTTGTCGTCGCGATCACTGGCCAGCCAGCTGGCCACGCGCTGGTGATCCACCGGTACCTGCATTGCGTGCAGGGCAGCCACCACGTCGTTGGCGTCCAGTCCCGCCACTTCGCACACCAGGCGCCACAGCCAGTTCACGCGCTGGGGATCGAGCCCGCGGGTCATCGGCGGACGCTGGTACGGTCGGTAGTTGAGGTCGCTCATGGCATGGATTCCCGGACGCGGGAGATTCGATGCCTGCTTTATCGGCAAAATCTCACGGGGCTTGAATATGCCCTAGCGCGGTGTGGCCGATCCGGGTGGCGCCGGGAAGGCGAAAAGCTCGCTGGTGTAGGTTTCCACCACCAGGCTGAAGGGTCGTCCCTGCCCGTCGTAGAGCACGGCCTTGTGCCGGAGCACCTGGTCGGGTATCGCCAGCGGCCGGCTCGCCCTTGGCAAAGACTGCGAGATCTCCCATCCGCCGGGCAGCGCGTGCCACAACGTTTCCGCCGACTTTGTTTCCCGTCGGAAATGAAGCGCGGCAACGACCTTGCCGAACGGCTGGTCGGTGGTGTCCAGGATGTGGTTCATTTCCGGCGTGAGCCGCGCCGGCACATACCAGTTGTCCGCTTCGGAAAGCACATGGCCGCCACAGGCAAGCTTCACGCGGCGGTAGCGCACCGGCTCATCGGCGCCGATGCCCATCAGCTGCCGGTCTTCCGCCGACAGGGGCTTTTCGATGCGATCACGCTGGGCGATGATCTTCGCGGGATCCGCCAGATGATGGGCGCCGCACCAGCCTTCCAGGGTGAGCGTGGCGCTGGGATGGCTTAAGAGGTCTGCGTTGAAGGTCTGCAGCAATGCCACCGCCTGCGTGCGCGTGAGCTGGGAATCGGGCCACGGCGGCGCGGCGCGCGACAGCGCCGGCAACGGGGCAACACTGGCCAGCGCAAACAGCACACCTGCGACAGGCACGCGCATCAAAGCCCTTCCACTGCCTGGGCCACGGCGCGGAAAAGCGCGCGGCCCTTGTTCATGGTTTCTTCCCACTCGGCGCCGGGGTCGGAATCGAACACCACGCCGCCACCGGCCTGCACGTGCAGGCGGCCGTCCTGGATCACCGCGGTACGGATGGCAATGCAGGTATCGCCGTCGCCCCACCAGCCCAGCCAGCCGATGGCCCCCGCGTAAATGTTGCGCTTGAAGGGTTCCAGTTCCTGGATGATCTCCAGGGCGCGGATCTTCGGTGCGCCGCTGACAGTGCCGGCCGGGAACGTCGCCTTGATCACATCCATGTACGACATGCCGTCGGCAACCTCGCCTTCCACCTGCGAGACGATGTGCATCACGTGCGAATAGCGCTCAACCACGAAGGAATCGGCCAGGCGCACCGTGCCGGTACGGCTGACCCGGCCCACGTCGTTGCGGCCGAGGTCGATCAGCATCAGGTGCTCGGCGCGTTCTTTCGGGTCGGCCAGCAATTCTTCTTCCAGGGCCTTGTCCTGGGCTTCGTCGTCGCCACGACGCCGGGTGCCCGCGATTGGCCGCAGCACCACCTTGCCCTCCTGCAGCCTCACCAGGATTTCCGGCGACGAACCGACGATCTGCGTCTTGCCGATGTCGATGAAGTACATGTACGGCGAGGGGTTCATCGCGCGCAAGGCACGGTAGACATCTACCGGCCGCGCGTGGAAGCCCACGGACAGGCGCTGCGAGGGCACCACCTGGAAGATGTCGCCGGCGCGGATGTATTCCTGCGCGCGGCGCACCATCGCCTCGTATTCCTCACGGGTGAAGGAGGATTTGAAATCGGTCTCGTCCAGCGCCACGGACTGCGTGGGCTGCGGATACCCTGCCCCGCCCTGGCGCAGGCGATGAACCAGTGCATCGAGCCGGCGCTGGCCTTCGGCATAGGCCTGGGGACGCGAAGGATCGGCGTGGACGATGAGGTACAGCCGGCCTTTGAGATTGTCGAAAACCGCCAGTTCCTCGGCCAGCATCAGCAATACGTCGGGTGTGCCCAATTCATCGAGCTTGTCCCATTGCGCCAGGCGCGGCTCGATGTAGCCAATGGTTTCGAAACCGAAGTAGCCCACCAGCCCACCGGTGAACGCGGGCAGGCCCGGCAGCCTGGGTACGTCGTACTGGGCGCGGAGCTTTTCGATTTCGCCCAAGGGATCGGCCAGAGTGCGGGTTTCCACGACCTCGCCGCTGTCTTCCACTTCGAGCGTGTGTCCGCGCAGGCGATACACACGCCGCGCCGGCAGGCCGATCATGGAGTAACGACCCCACGTGGAGCCGCCTTCGACCGATTCGAACAGAAAGGTATACGGCCCGTCGGCAAGCTTCAGGTAAACCGACAGCGGGGTGTCCAGGTCCGAAAACACCTCGCGGACCAGGGGGATGCGCGTGTGGCCCTGGGCCGCCAGTGCATCGAATTCGTCACGGGAGATCACGTCGTTCGCATCCGCGCGTCAAAGACGTTCGATTGTAGCGGCAACTACAGTCGGTGACGTGTCATCGGACGGACATGCAGCACGAAGGCCACGCCCGAGCCATCGGCAAGATTGTGCGCACTGGCGGTGCCGCCGTGGCGCTCGGCCACCAGGCGTACCACGTACAGGCCCAGCCCCAGGTGCGGCGCGTCGCCGGGCGTGGCCTTGTCGCGCAAGCTCACCAGCGAGTCGAACAGGCGGCCGTGCATGGCCTCGGGCAGCGGCGGCCCCTGGTTGGCTAGCTCGATCTCGGCGCCATCGGGGACTTCCCGCAGGCTCACCCGCAACCAGCCGCCCGGCGGCGTGAACGACAGCGCGTTGTCGAACAATTTATCCAGCGCCTGGGCCAGGAGTTCCGGCGCCGCGTGCATGCGCAGCGGCCCGTCGGGCAGTACGCATTCGACGCTGCGATCGCCGGCGAGGCCGCGGTAGGCCGCTGCGCAGCCGCCCACCACGGCGGCAAGATCCACTTCCTCCGCTTCCGCCGCGGCGATCGCCCGCTCCATGCGGCTGGCCTCGCTCATCGCCCGCACCAGCGTACCCAGGCGGGCCACGCCGTCGCGCGCACGCGCCAGATACGGGGCGGCCTCGGGCGGCAGCGCGGCCTGCTCGAGGTTGTCCAGCGAGGATTTGACGATGGCCAGCGGAGTATTCAGTTCATGCGACAACTTCGAGGCCAGCGTGCGCAGATAGTCGGTGTAACCGCCCACCACCTGCAGCAACTGGTCGAAGCTGCGGGCCAGGTCGCCCAGTTCATCGCTGGCGTCGGTCAGCGGGAACCGGCCGTCCAGACGGCCGTCGTTCTGCTGGGCGAGCTCCGCGGCGTCGCGCAGGCGGCGAAGGCGCAGGGTGAGGCGGGTGGCGAACGCCAACAGCACGCCGCCAGCCACCAGCAGGGCAAGGAAGCTGATGATGAAGAGCCCAAGCAAGGCCCGGTTGGCCAGCAGAGGCACATTGCGGTTGGCCTGCTCGAGCACCACCACCGCGCGCACGCTGCCTTCCACCTCCACAGGCATGGCGGCGCTAAGCACCACGCTGCCGCGCGATTGCCCGGCACGCCAGGCCACCGCGGGCGCGCCGCCCAGCGCCTGGCGCACTTCGGGAAGATCAACCCTCGGCGCGTCTTCAGCCCATTCGGCGGCCGGGTCCAGGCGCCGGGACAGCAGCGAGGCGTAGACCAGCGAGGCAAACCATCCTGGCCGCTGCGCCGGTGGCAGGTCGGCCACGCCGAGCTTGCCGTGCTGGGCCAGCAGCCACGCTCCCGGCGCCAGCAGGCGCACGCGCACTTCCGGCGGCGCCAGCCGGCCGAGTTCGGCGGAGGTCGAGGGCGAGAAGCCGATCAGCGGCCGCGCTTCCTGCGCCACCGGGTCGCCGCCCGCGGCGGCGCTATAGATGCCCACGCCCAATCGGTCCAGGACAATGCTGGCCGGGATGCGCAGCTCCACGCGGTAGCCGCTGCCGTCTTCCTGCCATTGGGCCTGCAATTGCCCGGGAAGGTTGCCGGCAGCCTCGTCGATGCTGGTTGCCGTGACGGCACCGGGAGCGTCCGAGGCAATCAGGTAACGGCGCTGCTCTACCCCTCGGCCAAGCAGCAGGGTGACATGGTCCGCGCGGCGCGCGGCATTGTCGAAAACATCCGGCCGCGTGCGACGGGCCGTGCGCACGTCGATGAAGAGGTAAAGCCAGTCGCCCTCGCGGGCCAGCATCAGCTTGGCATTGCCCGGCAGCGGTTGCGACCAGGGCGTCATCGTGGCCCAGTCGTCACCATAGCCGTCGACGGTGATCGGCACCGATGTGTCCTGCACATACCAGCCCCCGCGCGCGGGGGGAAGATCGGTATCAAGCACCGCGAGCGTCCGGGCCAGCGCACGTGCCGACGCCGAAAGCGCCTGGGCCTGGCCATCACGCAGCAGGGATTCCATCTGGCGCACGTACAGCCAGCCGGCCAGTGGCAGCACCA
>NZ_DATHFX010000160.1:0-13697 GCF_035317885.1 Pinirhizobacter sp. | reverse complement strand
CAAGTACCTGCAGCTGGCATCTACGGCCTCCGGTGGGCAGCTCACCTGGAAGTGCAACGCGGACGGCACGTTGGAAGCCAAATACTTTCCGCTGTCCTGCCGGTAGCCTGACCAACGCATATCCGCCGCCGGGCCTTATCGCCCGGCGGCTACGTCTTGCTCGTTGCCGTGATGGCATAGGTGATGAAGATGGCCACGAACACCATGCCGCAAATGGCCAGGGTGAATGACACGTCCGCTATGCGTTCAACGCGAATCATCCGTTGTTGCGTGCTTGCCCGAAGGGCGAAGTAGGACGAAAAGAAAGCGATCAGGAATAGCAGGGCATCGAAGGCCACGAAGTCGTCGGCCAGGGTGTCGACGTTGCGCAGCGTGATCACGATGCGCAACAGGCTGATCACCGTCAGGCACACGCCCACCATGCCGGCCGATGCGCTGAAGATATGCCGGCAAAGCTCGGGGTCGAGGTCAGTCTTTTTCCAGCGCATCGCTTATCCCTGGTATCGCGCCATGGGCCGGAGCCCAGCCGCCTTTCTCAGCTGCGGAAGAATTCCAGTAAATCGGCGTTGATCACGTCCGGGTGCGTGGTGCACATGCCATGAGGATAGCCCTTGTACACCTTCAGCGTACCGTGCTTGAGGAGTTTCACCGACAACAGCGCGGAGTCTGCGATGGGGACGATCTGGTCGTCGTCACCGTGCAGCACAAGCACCGGCACGTCGATGTTCTTCAGGTCGTCGGTGAAATCCGTTTCCGAAAATGCCTTGATGCAGTCGTAGTGGGCCTTCGCTCCGCCGATCATGCCCTGGCGCCACCAGTTGCCCATGATGCCTTCCGATGGCTTCGCACCATCGCGGTTGTAGCCGTAGAAGGGGAAGGGCACTTCCTTGTAGAACTGGGCGCGATTGGCGGCGAGCTGGGCACGGAAATCGTCGAACACGGCCAGTGGGAGACCACCAGGGTTGCTATCGCTCTTGACCATCACCGGCGGGACCGCGCCGATCAGCGCTGCCTTGGCCACCCGGCCGGCACCGTGCCGCGCCACGTAGCGGGCGACCTCGCCACCACCGGTGGAATGGCCGACGTGGATGGCGTCGCGCAAATTCAGATGTTTCACCAGGGCAGCGACGTCGGCTGCATAGGTGTCCATGTCGTTGCCGGTATCCGTCTGCGTGGAGCGTCCATGGCCGCGCCGGTCGTGGGCGATCACACGGTAGCCCTGGTGCAGGAAGAACAGCATCTGCGCGTCCCAGTCGTCCGCGCACAGCGGCCAGCCATGGTGGAAGACGATCGGCTGGCCCGTACCCCAATCCTTGTAGAAAATCTCGGTGCCGTCGGTGGTGGTGATGGTGCGCATGAGCGTGTCCTTCGATGGCGCCGCGACATGCCCGCGGCAATGGCCCCCAGCAGGCTACGACAGCATGCTTTCACCATCGCTACAATTCGACCATTCGCCAGATAGGGCCGCTACGCCGGCCCCGCGCCAGCAACCAGCACGTCAATCACGGCCTGCACGGACGTTGTCCCCTTGCGCACCTGCGTGCCGGTGCCTTCGAAGGCGATCCATTCCTCGTTGAAGCCGTCGACCATGCGTGCCCGCGGCGCGGGATGGTGCATGCCTTGCGCGGCGAAAATGGTTTCCCACGTGTCGCGCGGCACCACCACGGGCTTCACCTCGCGGCCCGTCGCGCTGGCGAACGCTTGGGCCAGGTCGTTGGGTGAAACGCGCCGTGGCCCTTCCAGCTCGACGATGCGGACACCGTCCCACGTGTCGTGCAACAGCTCGGCCGCGACGAGGGCAATGTCACGCGTGGCGACCATGGGCACGGGCTTGTCCAGCGGCTGCAGGAAGCTGTGCAGAACGCCTTGATCGCGCGCGCTGGCGACATCCCACGCCGCGTTTTCCATGAACCAGGCGGCACGCAGCATTGCCACCGGGACGGGCAGATGCCTGAATGCGTGCTCCACCAGGCCCAACTGGCTGAGCAGGTTCGTCTCTTGCGCCTGTGCCCCGATGGTGGACAGCAACACCACCTTCGGTGGCCGTGCGATGTCGATCGCGCGAACGAGGCTGGCGATGACGGGGTAGAGATCCGGAAATCCCGGTGACGGATCGAAGTTGGGTGGAATCAGCACGAACACGCCTTCGGTGCCGCTGAAGGCTTTCGCCAGGGCGTCGCTATCGGCGATGTCGGCCTCGGCCAGTTCGCAGCCCCGCACGGCCCAGGGCTGGGCCTTGGCGGGGTTGCGCACGACGGCGCGTACGGCGGCGCCCTGGTTGAGCAAGTGGTTGGCCAGCGCGCTGCCGACCTGGCCAGTAATACCTGTGATGGCGTACATGGGAATGCCTTGGTAGGGGAGTGGGCAAAAGGTTACGATGCGCCCATGGCGAACTGAAGATCATCAAGATCACGATATCCATGACAGAAAATCATCAATATGCAAACCGATAACCGGCTGCTCAATGGCGCCAGCGTATTCCTGGCGGTGGTGGAAAGCGGCAGTTTTGCCCGTGCGGCGGTTGTGCTGGGCATGACGTCTTCGGGTGTCAGCCGCGCGGTGGCAAGGCTTGAGCAGCGAGTGGGGGTGCGCCTGCTGCACCGGACCACGCGCGCGGTGCGCGCGACCGCCGAGGGCGAACGCTTCTATGAAGAAGTGGCACCCCTGTTGGCCGGCATCCAGGCCGCCGCCGAACACGCCGGTGGCGCGTCCGGACAGGTGCGTGGCCATCTGCGGGTGCGCGCCGATGGGCTTTTCTCACGCGTCGTCCTGGCACCACGGATCGGCGAGCTGCTGGCGTTGTATCCGGAACTCAACATTGAACTGCAGACACACGAGGACGTCGGCGACCTGGTAGCCGATGGCATCGACGTGGCTGTGCGTTTCGGCGAACCGGCGTCGTCGAACCTGGTGACGCGCCGGCTACTTTCCACACGCGTGCTCACCGTGGCCTCTCCGGCTTACCTTGAACGGCATGGGCGTCCCAAACGTCCGCAGGACTTGCTGCAGCATCGCTGCATCCAGTATCGCGACGCATCGTCAGGGCGGCCCTTCTCGTGGGAATTCCACCGACAAGGCAAGGTGCTGCCAGTGGCCGTGCCGTTCTCGTTGTTGGTCTCCGATGTGGGCGCCAAGCTCGAGGCATGCCTGGCCGGTGCCGGGATTACCCAGGTGCTGGCGCTGGGTATGCAACCGCTGCTTGCCGAGGGCCGGCTGGTCGAACTTTTCCCGGACTGGCCCGGCGAAGTATTTCCGCTCCACGCGTTCTATCCTTCGCGAAGGCATCCACCGGCGAAGGTGCGGGCCTTCATCGATTTCTGCCTCGCGCTGGTGGGCCAGGGCGACACCATCGACACAGCGCGGCGGTTTCCGGGGTCAGAGTGAATACTCTGACCCCCAACAAGGCAACGCAAGGAGACTTCCGACAATGACTTCCGACGTATTCCGTGGCTGGCGCATGATCCTTGGCGTGGCCGTCCTTGGCATGGCTGTGTCATGGACAAGCCCGGCGCAGGACGCTGGGCAGTTCAAGCCCGCGCCCACCAACGTGTACGGGGCGGAATACCCCCGGGTGTCGGCGGACTCGCGCGTGCAGTTCCAACTGGCGGCGCCCGCGGCCCGCGCCGTGCAGGTAGAGATGTGGGGCCATCCGAAAATGGACCTTGCCAAGGGGGCCGATGGCACCTGGACCGTGACCACGCCGCCCGTGGTGCCGGGTTTCCACTACTACAACTTCTGGGTCGATGGCATGAAGGCCAACGACCTGGGCAGCCATGCATTTTTCGGCGCGCTCTACGACGCCAGTGGCATCGAAGTGCCGGAGAAAGGCGTCGATTACTACCTGCCGCGGGACGTGCCGCACGGCCAGGTGCGCGAACACTGGTATCACTCGTCCGTCACCGGTGCGTGGCGACGTGCCATGGTCTACACGCCACCAGGCTACGACACGAAAAACACGCGTTATCCGGTTCTGTATCTCCAGCACGGCGCGGGCGAGGACGAAACCGGCTGGAGCCGGCAGGGCCGCGCCAACTTCATCATGGACAACCTGATCGCCGAGGGCCGTGCGGTACCGATGATCCTGGTGATGGACAACGACTACGCCACGCGAGCCGGCAGCGTGGATGTCGACACGAACAAGCTGCCGAAGGATCCGGAGGCCCGCAGTCGCTCGATCCATGAACTGGCCGATACCTTCGGCGATGTCGTCACCCGTGACCTCATCCCCTCGATCGACAGTTCATTCCGCACACTTACCGATCGTGACCACCGTGCGCTGGCCGGGCTATCGATGGGTGGCATGCTGGCCGTGCCCCTGGCCCTTCGCCAAGCCGATCTATTCTCGTACCTGGGTGTTTTCAGCAGCGCGCCGATCGAGTTTTTTGGCGGCAAGCTCGACATCGATACGAAGAAGGATTTCGACGGGGCATTCGCCGATCCTGCTGCCTTCGCCGGGCGCTTCCACTTGTTGTGGCTGGGCATCGGCACCGAGGAAGAGCCGTTCATCCACGATCCGGCGTTGCATTTCCACGCGGCGCTGGACAAGGCGGGTATTGCCCACCGGTTCTACCAGTCGCCTGGAACGGCCCACGAGTGGCTTACCTGGCGGCGCGACCTGCACGAGTTCGCGCCGCTGTTGTTCCGCGACAAGCGCTAAAAGCGCTTCACGGCTCCTTCGCCTCTTCATCGATCACCGATTTCAGCACGGCCTGTCGCGCAGTGTGTGGGTCGGCTTGCGTGCGCGAGTGGGCGTCGATGGTTTGCCGCAACAGGCCTCCGTCGTGTTCGGCCAATGCCGGCCACGCCGGCAGGCCCTTGCCGTTGGGATCGCCATGGATGATGAAATTGGCGAAGTACGACTGCATCACGTGCGAGGTGGTGCGGTCGGCATCCGTCCACGCGAAGACCAGGTTGCCGTCGAGATTGCCCAGTGCATATTCGATCTCGGCGCTGTGCACGGCACCCGCATCGGGGCGATCGCCAGATGCAGGCTTGCGCTTGGCCGGGCGTGGCTGTGCGTAGTAGTAGAACCAGACCGGCGCCTTGCCGGTGCGATGTTGCAGCTCCATCCAGCGCCAGGTGGAGTGGGCAATGAAGAGGTCCGATGACAGGTCGGTACACGACTTGAGCGCCTGGGCATCGCTGCTGGCGGGATACTGGGCGAGGATTTTCCCGGCGTTGGCACCGAAGCGTGATGCCACGTACTGGCGGTAGTTTTTCGCACTAGGCGGGATATCCTTCAGCAGTTCCGCGCAGGCACCCTCCTGCGAATTGGAACCGAGCAGCAGTGGCACATCGGACTGCTGGTGGGCCTGGAAGGTTTCTTCAGGCGGCTGGGTGAGGAACCGTCCGTCAATAACCGGTCCCCAGTGGAAGTTCTTTTGTATGCGCGCGGCCTCGAGCAGTTCGCTGGCGGACATGGCGCGAAGTTCGGCGATGGAAGGCTTGCCAATGGCGGCTGCGAACCGTTCGGTCAGGGCCTCGCCCAAGGCACGGTCGGGGGGCGCGAGCGGCGCGAACATGGCCCCGCTCTCGCCGATGGCCCTGGCGAACAGACCGCGCGACAGCTTCGATGCCATGTGCGCGCTCACCGACATGGAGCCGGCCGATTCGCCGGCGATGGTGACCTGCGCCGGGTCGCCGCCGAACGCGGCGATGTTGGCCTTCACCCATTGCAGTGCGGCCGTCTGGTCCATCAGGCCATAGTTGCCCGAGGCATGGTCGGGTGATTCGGCGGTGAGCGCGGGATGGGCAATGAATCCGAACACGCCAAGACGGTAATTCACCGTGACGGTAACGATGCCCCGTGTGGCCAGACTGGCGCCGTCGTAGCGCTTCTCCGAGCCGTCGCCGCCGTTGAAACCACCGCCATAGAAATACACAAGCACCGGGAGTTTGCCGCCGGCATGCCTGGCCGGTGTCCACACATTGAGGTACAGGCAGTCTTCGGACATGCCGTTGGAGCGGAACACCATGTCGTCGTACAAGCCCAGTTGCATGCACTGCGCGCCGAAGGCCTGGGCCTGGCGCACGCCCTGCCAGTTGGCCGCGGGTTGCGGCGGCTTCCAGCGCAGCGCGCCTACAGGCGGAGCGGCGAAGGGAATGCCGAGGAATTCATCCAGTGCCACGCCTTCGACGGTGGCGGATTTGCCCTCCAGCGGGCCGCTGGCCGTGGACGCCGCGGGAGGCGCGGCCCGGCTATCGGTAGCGGTGACAGCCAGGGCCAGGAAAAGCACCATCGGAAGCCAAGCCTTCGCCATCATCGTGCCTTGCGTTCGGGAGACCGCCAAAGAGTAACCCCTGGCCAGTCCCCAGTGCAGGGCATGGCACCCACAATTGTTGGCTCAATGCTCCACGATATCCGCGGGGGCCACGTCGCCCGCCTCGACTGCATAGGGCCGTGCGTCGTGCACCAGGTGATCGAGGAAGCGGCCTGGTTGCTCCTGCATCACCATGTGCGCGGAATCCTCGAACCACACGAGTTCCTTCGCCGGTGCCTTGATCGTCTTGAACCAGTCCGCGGCGATACTGTCCGGCACCGTCTCGTCGTGCCGTCCCTCGAACAGGAATACCGGACACTCGAAGGTCATGCCATCGGCGAAGCGATAGTGCATGAGCAGCGGAAGCAGGTGCTCAAGTGAGAACTTGCTGCCCTTGCCGATGGCGTTGACGTCTTCGTCGTCGTACTCGGGCGCCAGCTGCCAGGCATCGGCGTCGTAATTGAATCCGTCCCGGTTGAAGGCCAGGCCACCGTATGCGCTCGACCACTGGCGAACTACACCGATCTCCTGCAGGGTGACCGGTCGCGAGGGGTTGGGGTAGGTGCCCAGTGCCTTGAGCGCGTCGATGGCTTTCTGGTCGTGGCGTGCCTTGGCTTGCTCCATGGCGAAGCGGTAGACCTCGGCCTCGTTCCTGGGCATGTCGATCATCTGGCCCACGCCAATGTACGCGTAGAGCAGTTCCGGATGCTGGTGCGCCAGGTTCAGGCCAAGGATGCTTCCCCAGGAATGGCCGATCACGAAGATCTTGCGCTTGCCATAGGTTTTGCGCAGGTATTGCACCACGGCCGTGGCGTCGTTGGTCATCTGCTCGACCGTCATGCCGGCCTCGACGGCCTTGGGATCGTTGGCGCGGTAGGTCTTGCCTGCGCCGCGCTGGTCCCACTGCACCACGGTGAAGAAATCCTCCCACGGTTGCTGGAAGGTATAGGACAACGGCATGTCGGGCGACGCCGGTCCACCATGGATAAACAGCAGCACCGGGTTGCGGGTGTCATTGCCGCGCACCGAGATCCACTGCTTGGTGCCGTTGACGTCAATCGCTTTCAGTTCCTGCACGCCATGCGGGCTCACCACCTTGTGCGACGCGGCGATGATGTCGCGAGCGGTTTGCTGGGTGAAGGGCGGGTCGGCCATGGCGAGCGCCGGCAGGGCTGCCATCATCGCGATAAACACAAACGGCAGGGGACGTAGAAAACCAGGCATGGGGATATTTCCTTTGGAGTGGCTGGCCCACTGCAACCTGCATGCCATGGCGCATTTCGCCGCCTGCAGGCAAGGCCGGACCGACCGCGGACATTGGGCGCCGTCCGCGGACGGCACGCCATCGGACTTCCGGCACGGTATGGTCATGCCATCAACCGGGTATCGTTGCCCGCCTGCACGAGAAGAATCCTCCGGCACCTGCCACGCCATGCCTGCCTTGCTTGAACAACTTGAGCTTGATACGACGCTGCTGGAATGCCATCGGTTTGCCGATCGCGTGGACATGATCGATCGGCTCGATGAACTACTGATGCCCGGCTCGACTGATGGCGAGAATAATTTCGAACACCTGCATGTCCAGGCGCGCGACATGTTGGAGGCCTTGGAAGATGCCAATGCCCGCGTTTGCAAAGGCGTCCGGGATGCGGTGATGGGAGGTACGGGTAGTGCCTGCCTGCGTGCGTGGTTCGACACGCTCGGCGGGCCTGGCATGCAAGCCGATGGCTATGACCATGCCGATGCGCTGGTGGCGGGAATGTTCGACTTTGCCGCCGTCGATGCCAGCGGCGCGGCGCCAGGCCAGGACATGGTGTTCTACCAGCCCACCCCGGTGCGACACGTCGTGGCGATGGTCGACAGATTGGGACTGGGGCCGGACGACGTGCTGGTGGACCTGGGCTCGGGCCTGGGCCACGTGCCGATGTTGGCGAACATCCTTGCCGGCGCTTGCACCATCGGCATCGAACTGCAGGCGCCGCTGCTGGAGCGGGCGCGTGAAACGGCCCGGGCGCTGGGTTTGCACCGCGTGTCATTCCTGCACGGGGACGCCCGTGCGGCGGACTTCTCCAGGGGCACCGTCTTCTACCTGTATACGCCCTTCAAGGGTGCCGTCATGGACGAGGTGCTCGCCCGCCTGGCCGATGAAGCCAGGCGGCGACCGCTGCGTATTGCTACGTTCGGTCCGTGTACGTTGCGTGTTGGCGCGGAGCCATGGCTGGCATCGAGGGATGTACCCAGCGAGACCGCGGTTTGTGTGTTCCACCCGCGCTGTAGCACCATGGGGGCATGCTAGCTTTCCTGCCTTCCCTGATCCTCGAACGGCTTGGCATGCGCCTGCCGATCATCCAGGCGCCGATGGCCGGCGTCTCCACGCCCGCCATGGCCGCGGCGGTGGCCGAAGCCGGTGGGCTCGGTTCGCTCGGCGTCGGTGCGATGACAGCCAGGGCCGCCCGCGGTGCCATCGATGAGTTCGGCCAACGATCCGGCCGTGCCCTCAACGTCAACCTGTTCGTGCACCGGCCATCGCGCGAGCGGGCCGATGTCGAAGCGGCATGGCTGGCGCGCCTTGAACCTGAGTTCGCGCGTTTCGGCGGCAACCCGCCGGCACGGCTGGCCGAGATCTACCGCAGTTTCCAGGTTGATGACGATATGCTTGCCATGCTGCTGGAGACGAGGCCGGCCGTGGTGAGCTTTCATTTTGGTATTCCCGATGAAGGCAAGCTAAGGGCACTGCATGAGGCCGGCATCGTGCTGATGGCTTCGGCTACCAGCCTCGCCGAGGCACGAAGCATTGCCCAGACGCCCATCGACGTGATCGTGGCGCAGGGCTACGAGGCCGGCGGGCATCGCGGCATGTTTGATCCCGATGCCGTGGACGACGAACTGGGGATGATGGCTCTGGTGCGCACACTGGCGCGGCGCCTGGACAAACCCGTGGTCGCTGCGGGCGGCATCATGGATGGTGCGGGGATCAAGGCTGCATTGGAGCTTGGCGCGGTGGCCGCGCAACTGGGCACGGCCTTCGTTGCGTGCGACGAATCGCTGGCCGATGTTGCCTATCGGGAGAGCCTGCTGGGCGATGCCGCGCACCACACGGTGATGACGCGTGCCATTTCCGGCCGGCCGGCACGCTGCCTGGCCAATCGGTTCACGGCGCTGGGCGCTGGTGTCCGGGACGCGGATATTCCCGACTATCCCAGGACATACGATGCGGGCAAGGCGTTGCATGGGCTGGCGCGCGCGGCCGGGGAGGGCGGATATGGCGCGCAATGGGCTGGGCAGGGTGCGCCCTTGGCCCGGGCCATGTCGACTGCTGCGTTGATGAGTGCCCTTGAGGTGGAACTGGCCGCCGTTTAGCGGGACACCTTGAGGTTAGCCAAGGATAGCCGAGCCGGCGCCGATGGGCTCCAACTGGGGATCGAAGGTACGCCAGCGCCCGTCGCCACCCTGGATGCTGATGCAGGCGGTCACGCCGGACTTCACTTCGCGAGCGTTCGCAGACTCGCGGGCAAAGGCGAGGGCAGCCTGGCGGGAATCGAAGTTCCTGCGGCCATCGGTGGATATATCCACGTGCCAGTCGGCGGAGTCCGCCGGTTCGAAGGGAATTTCGTAGATGACCATCGGTGCAACTATTTGCGATGTTGATACACCGTAATGCCTTGATGTACTTGCTGGCGCCGCATCTGCGTGAGCATCGGCATCATGTGCATGAACATCGGTCATCACGTCCCTCCCCGGCGGGCATCATGGCGGGGGATTCACCCCGGTGCAATGTGCACCGCGTCATGGGTTTGTTCAGCCCGCGGTGTTTTGAGGTCCTAAACTTCATCTGCATGGAATCCGACCCCGGCCATCCCCGCTTCGCCTCGCGTGGACGCGCCTATGTCTACGTGCTGCCCTGTCGCCACGAAGACGTCCTGAAGGTGGGTTTCTCCCGGGATCCGTTCACGCGTTTCAACGACCTGCACCGGCGTTTCTTCGACTTCTTCGACCTTGACCGGGGCATGCTCGTGGCGGTGGACTACGTGAAGGATGCACGCCGGATCGAGCGTGCCCTGATCGAGCGATTTGCCGCGGACCACTGCGTGGCACCTTTAGTCGTTCGCGAAGCCGCGGCGGGGAAAACCGAGTGGTATCGCGGGGTGTCTCCTGCGGTCCATGCGCTGGCTGCGCAATTGGCGGGCGAAGGTGGCTTTGACGTGACCGCACCGTTGCGGCCCTGGTTGCTTGATCGCATCCGGGAGCGGGCGGACGCGCTCTATGACTGGTCAAGCCGCCTGCATGACATGGCCGGGGATGCCCGTGCGCATGGGGCGGATGCCGCGGACGTTGAGCGGGTGCTGATGGACACCCTGGATATGTGTGACCGGATCGGGCTTGCCGTGGACGCCCATGTCAGCGCCGAGGTGGCGCGCTGGTACCGGTTCGGCGGCAGGTGATCAGCCGCCCCGGCTACCGGGCTTGAGCTCGTCCCGGATGCGGCCGCGCAGATGGGGCAGGCGGGCAGGGTCGGCCACTTGCACCAGGGCGGTGCGCAATACCTGCAGGTCCTGGCGGAACCCCAGTTCGTTGGCCAGCCGTGTCAGCTCATGCAGTGTTTTTCCCTTGTGCGGGAGATGAGTGGCAGTGTGCGGCCCGACCTTCTTGTGCAGCTTGCGCAGGGTTTCCAGTTGCAGGCGCTGGCGACGCACGCGGCGGCGCCAGCGGTGCAGGCTGGCGGCCGTGGGCCTTGCGGCATGTTCATCGGCCATCGCATCGACCTTGCTGGTTGTCTTCTCCCAGGCCTTGCCCAGGGTTTTCGCACGCAACTGTGACCATGGCAGCGCCGAGATGGCCTGGCGGGCTGCGCGCAATTGATGGCAACGTCGCTTGAACCCCGGATCCCGGGCCAGTGCGTCGTCCAGCAGGGTGTCGCGCCGGCGCCGTAGCGCATCGGCCACGGCAAGCCATTCGTCGTGCCCGTCGGTGGCAAGCTTCTCCGCCGTGCCGATCACGGCCTGGGCATCGCGAAGCGAGGATAGGCTCGATGCCAGGCGCTGCAGGTCGCGGTCGACGGGCACCAGGGCGTCGCCGAAGGCCTTGTGGCAGAGGATCAAGGTGGCACGAAGGCGGCGGATCGCCTTGCGGGCCTGGTGCACGCCGCCGTGCCGGTCTTCCACGTTGCCCAGCGCGCGCATCGCCGCCCGGCATTGCCCATCGGCAATGGCCGCCAGTGCCTGGGCTACTGGTGTCACGTCGTGATCGGACATCGGCCCAGTGTAACAACTCGCCTACCGGTTCAATCAGTATCCAGCACGATCAGTATCGTGTCATGGACAAGTAACGCCACAGAATTGCAACTGTGCCCAAAATACCACACGATGCCGCCTCATCTACCGGAGTAAAGCCATGCGCCGCCTGCTGTTGCTCGCCCTCGGCCTTGCCGCCACTTCGCTGCAAGCGACCCAATACAGCGCGCTGCCAGACGAAACGCCGGCGCATTTCGTCGCCCCCACCCAGGGCATGGACTTTGAAAAACGCGACGTGATGATCCCCATGCGCGACGGTGCGAAACTGCACACGGTGATCCTGGTGCCCAAGGGTGCCCGGCGCGCAGCGATGCTGCTCACCCGCACGCCTTACAGCGCATCGGCCATGGCTAGCCGCGCGGTGAGCGGCAGCCTGGAGATGGTGCTGGCCGGCTACGACAACGCGGCCGACATCATCGTGCAGGACGGCTACATCCGTGTGCTGCAGGACATCCGCGGCAAATATGCCTCGGAAGGGGACTTCGTCATGAACCGGCCGCTGCGCGGGCCGCAAAACCCGACGCCGGTGGATGAATCCACCGATACCTACGACACCATCGACTGGTTGGTGAAGAACGTCCCCGAGTCCAATGGCAAGGTCGGCACGCTGGGCATTTCCTACGATGGCTTCGAGCCGCTGATGGCGCTGGTGAACCCGCACCCCGCGCTGAAGGTGTCGGTGCCGATGAACCCGATGGTGGACGGTTGGCGCGGCGACGACTGGTTCCACAATGGCGCCTTCCGCCAGACGATGCTGGCCTACATCCTGGACCACCAGTCGGTGCGCGGTGAGGGCGACGGGTGGTTCACCAACGACTTCGACGATTACGCCTCGTACCTGTCCGGGGGTTCGGCCGGCGATATCGCCCGCGCCCACGGCATGGACCAGCTTGGCTTCTGGCGGAAGATCGTGGCCCATCCTGCCTACGACGCGTTCTGGCAGGACCAGGCCCTGGACAAGCTGCTGGCCAAAGAGCCGTTGAAGGTGCCCACCATGCTGGTGCACTCGCTGTGGGACCAGGAAGACATCTATGGCGCGATGGCCGTGTACAGGGCGATCAAGCCCAAGGACACCGGCAACGACAAGGTGTTCCTGGTGATCGGGCCCTGGCACCACGGCCAGGAAATCGGAGAGGCCAGCAGCCTGGGCGCCGTAAAGTTCGGCAGCGACACCGGGTTGTCCTTTCGCCAGGACGTGTTGCGGCCCTTCCTTGCGCGCTACCTCAAGGACGATGCACCGAACGTTCAGATCGCGCCGGTCACCGCTTACCAGACCGGCACCAACCGTTGGCAGAAGCTTCAAGCCTGGCCCGGCTGCGAAGGTGCATGCGAACGTCCGTTGTACCTGGGCGCCGGCTCATCGCTTTCCTTCGCGAAGCCGAAGGACAAGGGCGGCGACCCATATGTTTCCGATCCTGCCAAGCCCGTGCCGTTCGTACCGCGCCCGGTACATGCTTCGGGCGATCCCTGGCGGCATTGGCTCACCACCGACCAGCGGATGTTCTCCGATCGCACGGATGTGCTTACTTTCACCACCGATGTACTGGATGCGCCGGTGGCGATCGCGGGCTCGCCCGTGGCGCATCTGGTGGCTTCGACTTCCGGCACCGACAGCGACTGGGTGGTGAAGCTGATCGATGTCTATCCCGGCCAGGTGGCATCGCAGCCGGAGATGGGCGGTTTCCAGTTGATGGTGGCAGGCGACATCTTCCGCGGACGCTACCGGCAAGGCCTGGACAAGCCAAAGCCGATCCCGGCCAATACGCCGCAGGAATATACCTTCGCGCTGCCAACGGCCAATCACGTGTTCCTGCCCGGTCACCGCATCATCGTGCAGGTGCAGTCCAGCTGGTTCCCGCTTTACGATCGCAACCCGCAAACGTACGTCGACAACATCTTCAATGCCAAGCCCGCGGACTATCGCCGGGCCACGCAGACGGTGTGGCATGGGCCTGGCGCGGAAAGCCGCATCGACCTGCCGGTGGTTCCCCTGGGAACGAAAGCTGGCAAGTAACGCCGTTTCAGGCCATGCCCATGCGCGGATCGCTTACACCAGGGCGGCCACTCTCCACGCGACCGGCGGCGCGCCAAAGCACGCCGCGGTCGTCGCTTACCGTCACATCGTGCCAGCCGTGCGATGGCGTGA
>NZ_DATHFX010000159.1:0-7425 GCF_035317885.1 Pinirhizobacter sp. | reverse complement strand
TTGCGCTGCGCCAGGGGGGTGTCAAGCGCATATTCATCCGGAGATCGCCAGCCTTTCGGAACGGTACAGCCAGGCCGTCACGCCGATGGCCACGGCGGCGGCCGCGAATCCACTTGCCAGTACTAGTCCCAGCTCCTGCCCGCTCACCATCTGCCCGCGCAACACCTTGATGATGCCGAGGTTCTGCCCCAACAGCGGCACCGCGTACATCCAGGTCACAGCCTTGATCGGCAGCACCGACAGCATGGCGCTGGGCAGCACCGGGATGATCATCAGGATGGAAAGATAGGTCTGCGCTTCGCGATAGCTTTTGGCGAACGCGGCCACCATCGACTGCAGGGCCGCCAGCAGTACCACCAGCGGCAACATCAGCAATAGGACCGTACCTGCGAAGTGGAACCCCAGGTCCAGCACCATGCCGATGCGATCGAAGGGGATGAACAGGCCCGCCGTGGAGAACGCCGCCAGGGTGAGCAACAGGCTGACCATGGAAAATGCACAGATCGCCAGCAGCTTGCCCGCAAGAATCTGCGACCGGGGCACGGGATTGGCAAAGAGGGGCTCCAGCGACTGGCGTTCGCGCTCGCCCGCGGTGAGGTCGATGGCCAGGTACATGCCGCCGAGGAACACCGTAAGCACGAAGAAGTACGGCAGGAACGAGAACATCAGCGCCGCGCGGGATTGCGACGTCGCCTGATCGCGCTCGGCCACCTGCACCGGCCATGCGGTGGTCGGCGACAGGCCGCGGGCGATCAGCCGCATGGCACCCTCGCGCTTGGCATAGAGCTCGATGGCCTGCCTCACCCGCTGCACTGCCGTATTGGCATCGCGCTGGGAAGAGTCGTAGATCACCTCCACCTGCACGCCCTCGCCCTTGCTCCATGATTTGGCGTAGTCGGGCGAGATGCGCAACACCAGGTCGGCGTCCTGGGCCACCACGGCACCTTCCGGATCGCTCACCGGCGCCTTGGCGTCGATGCCGATGCCCTTCATCGCCGCCACGAAGTTCGGCGCGTACTGCGCGCCCACCACCGGCACGGCGATCGGCTTGTCGGCCTTCTCCAGTTCCCGGTTCACCACGATGTTCATCAGCATGATGAACATCACCGGGCCCAGCAGGGGGCCGGTGATCAATGCGCTGGTGATGGTGCGGCGGTCGCGCAGGTTCTCGCGCACCTCTTTGAGGAATACCGTGATCCAGGGGCTCATGCGGCAAGGCCCTCGTCGGTACCGATGATGCTGACGAAGGCGTCCTCGAGGTTGGCCTGGCCGGTTTGCTCGCGCAGGGCGTCGGGCGTTTCATCGGCCACCACGCGGCCCTTGGCGATCACCACGATACGGTCACACAACGCACCCACCTCCTGCATGATGTGGCTTGAGAACAGCACGCAACGCCCCTCGTCGCGCAGCTGGTTCATGAAGCGGCGCATGGCGCGCGTGGCCATCACGTCCAGGCCGTTGGTGGGTTCGTCCAGGATCACGTTGCGCGGATCGTGGATCAGCGCCCGTGCGATCGCCGTCTTCACCCGCTGCCCTTGCGAGAACCCCTCGGTACGCCGGTCGGCGATGTCTTCCATCTCCAGCGCTTTCACCAGGGCATCTCGGCGGCGGCCAAGGTCGGCCTCGGGCACGCCATGCAGCCGGGCGAAGTAGTCGATGTTCTCCCGCGCGGTCAGGCGCTTGTAAAGGCCACGGGCATCGGGCAGAACGCCCAGTGCGCGTCGCACGGCGAGCGGATCGCGGGCGGCATCCACACCGTCCACCAGCACCTGGCCCTGGTCGGGGTTCATCAGTGTGTACAGCATGCGCAGGGTGGTGGTTTTACCCGCGCCATTGGGACCCAACAGGCCCGTGATCTGCCCGTCGCGGGCGGTGAAGCTGACGCCGTCCACGGCCTTCACCGTGCCGAACGCCTTGTATAGGGACTTGACTTCGATCATGGCGTGGCTCCGTTGAATCCGACGAAGACGGGAATCGGCCCCACCCGTTCAAGGCAGGTGGTGTCCAGCAATTTGGGCGAGAGCTTGTCGATGAAGTCATCGACCACCCGCGGCATGCAGCCGCGGCCGATCACGTTGTGGCCCTGGCCCTTGAGTACCAGGTGGCGCGCGTTGGACAAGCCTTTGAGCACTTCGTCGCCGTAGCGCGGCGGGGTGACGGGGTCGTACTCGCCCGACATCAGCAGCGCGGGCTTGTCGGTCTTGAGCGGGTCGTGGAAGCCCGCCGGGCGAGCGCCGTGCGGCCAGATCGAGCAGGCCGTCTTGAAGGCCTCGATCATCTTGTCGCCCAGGATGGTGTCGGCGTCCTGCGGGCGCGAGGTAAGCAGGTCCGCGTCTTCGGAGCAGATCACCGAATACTGCATGCCGCCGTCCATGGTGTCACCAAGGTCACCGGTGAGGAGCTTGGCTTGCCCCAACAGCGGGCCCACATCGCCATGCGCGGCGGCGTCGATCGACAGCGGCAGGAGCGCTGCGGTTTCCGGGCCATAGGCAAACATGCGCACCACCGTGGCCAGCGCGAACTCGTTGAGGTTGCGCTTCACCGATTCATAGGTCTGCGGATCGCGGAAGCTCACCTGGTGCGGATTGGCGCGCAGGGCGTCGCGCAATTGGAAGAGCGTCTGGTAGGTATCGCCGAAGCGGTCGTGGCAGGCCTTGTCGGCCGTGCAGCGGGCGAACTGGGCCTTCAGCGCGGCGTCCAGGTTCACCGCGAACTCTTCGCCCAGCACCAGCGAATTGGGCGCCACGCCATCAAGCACGAGGCTGCGCACGCCCTCCGGATGCGAGGCTGCGTATCGCTGGGCCACACGCGTGCCGTAGGAAATTCCCACCAGGTTGAACTGCGGGGAACCCAGCGCCTTGCGGGCGTCCTCGAGGTCTGCCACGGCATCGGTCGTGGTGTAGAAGCGGGGATCGGCATCCTTGCTCACTTTGTCCAGGCAGGCCTGGGTTTCCTTGCGCAAGGCCTTTTCGTCGTAACTGGAGCTTGTGTCGTCGATGCCGCCGGCGCCCTTTTCTTCCCCGCCGCATTGCAGCGGGTGCGAACGGCCCGTGCCGCGCTGGTCGATCAACAACACGTTCCGATGCGCCAGCAGCGGCGCGAAGGCCATGGCCACGGCGGGATAGCTTTCGGTCGCCGCCTGCCCCGGGCCACCGGCAAGCATCACCACCAGATCGCTCCTGGGTGCCTGCGCGCTGGAGCGCAGCAGGGCGAGGTTGAGCTTGATATGCCGCCCCTTGGGGTTGGCGCGGTCTTCCGGCACGTCCAGCGGCGCGCACCAGGCAGCGGTGGATACACCGCTGTTCGGCTGGCCGAGCGAGCAAGGCTTAAGCGTGAGCGAGCCCACCTGCCAGGTGCGTTCCGGCGCTGGTTTCACCGGTGCCACCAACGCCGCCGTGCTGGCGCTGGCAGGTACGTCGTGAAGCGGCGAGGTTTCCTTATGGCGGAAGTGCTGGCCTGCCAGGATCACGATCATCACCACGGCGATGAGCGACATACGTGCGCGACTTTTCATGCGGGCTTTAGTCCCCCGGTTCGAAGATGGTTTCGATCGACAGCGCGAAGAGGCGGGCGATCTTGAAGGCCAGCGGCAGGCTGGGGTCGTACTTGCCGGTCTCGATCGCATTCACCGTCTGTCGCGACACGTCCAGCCGCTCGGCGAGGTCCGCCTGCGACCAGCCGCGCTCGGTACGAAGTTCGCGAACATGGTTGATCACGGAAATCCTGGGTTGCCATAGCGGCGCGAGGTGAGCCACATCGCCACGCCATACACGCCGATCAGCGCCGGCAACACCCAGGTGAAGAGGCCGCCCGGGAGGGACAGGATCTTCGCGCTGGCCAGGAAACCGATCGCCATGCAGGCCATGCCCACCACGCACACCGAGATCGACAGCGCTATCAGGTGCATCTGCCTTTCCAGTTCGTCCGATGCCACCACGCGCCGGATGAAAGCCCAGGCAGCGAACGCCAGGGGCAACATCGGCGCCAGTGCCGCCGCCACTTTCAGCACGGGGATGTCCACGCTGTCGACCTTCGGCCAGATCATCAGCATCACGATCACGTAGGCGGCCATCGCTGGCAGGAATTCGCGTAGGTAGCGTTTGTCGATCTGGCGCATGGGTACATCCCCGGTGGTTGCCGCCCGGTATTTACAGACTGTGGAGAAAATCTGCCAGCGTTTTCTTGAACTGGATGGGCTGGTCAAGCATGACGTAATGGCGCGACGGAGCGATAGCGACCACGTTGGCTTTTGGCGCCGCTCCAAGCAGGCCCTTGTAGTAGGCGACCTTCTGCTCCTGCGTGGTCTTCATCGGGCCGATCTGTGCGTCGGGTGCATTGTAGGGAACGATTTCAAGCACCGGCACGGTGGCCTTGGCCAGTTGGGGGCGCCAGTCACCCGAGGCATCTTCGGCCATATAGCGCGCCACGGCCTGTTTGTAGCTGCGTGCGTTGAAGGTTGCGTAATGCGTCGCCAGCGCCGGATCGATCACACCGACCTTTTGCATGTAGCCCAGCAGCTGGGCCTTGAATTCTTCATCGGAGGCCGAGCCCATCTTCAGCATGTTGGCGGCGGTGGCCTGCCTCTGCTCGGCAGGCATGGCATCTAACCCCGGGAACACAGGTAGGCCGTCCACCGCCACGGCGCCGGCAATCAGGTCGCTGTGTTCACCGGCGAGGCGCAGGGCCAGCGTGCCACCCAGGCTATGGCCGACGATCACCGGCTTCTGAAGCTTCTTCGATTCGATCAATTGCGCCAAAGAGGCGTCGGCGCGATCGAAGTAGCTTTCATCGCCCGCGGGCGCCGGGGTGCCGTCGAAACCGGCCAGGGTGACGGCATAGACCTGGTGATCCTTGCGCAGCTCATCGATGGTGTCCTTCCACACCCAGGCACCGCCGGCCAGGCCGGGGATCAGGATCACCGGGCGGCCGTGGTCGCCGTAAACCTGCACGTGGAGCGTGCCCACTTCATAACTGGCTTTGGGCCTGGCGGCATACTCAGGGCCAAGCTGACCTGGGGCCGGGGTCGGGGTCGGGGTCGCAGCCCCAGCGGCAAGCGGATCGGCGTAGGCCGGAATGGCCGCGCCGAACATCGCGGCGGCGGCCGTCGGCACGGCCAGGGTAGCCAGGGACAGGCAGAACAGGTGGCGAAGCGGGGTACGCATGGCAGCTCTCCTCGTGTAAAGTGTGCTTGACACGGATCATCCACCCGGCATTGCCGCGTGTCAAGCATCCTTTACATTTCCTTCGATTCAGGAAATTGCCAAACACAGCAGGTAACCTCCCAAGCCTGAAATATCGGGCAAGGGTTGGGGACACATGGCTGAAGAACTGAGCTTTTCGAATAACTACACGGACGTAAGCCAGCAGTACGGCACCGGTGCCGGCTTCCAGTTCGAGTTCTATTGCGAATGCTGCCGCGATACATGGCGCTCCCCTTTCGAGCCTTACCGCAGCGCCCAGGCCGCCGGATGGTTGCAGCGCATGGGCGGCGTGGCCAGTTCCTTCCTTGGCAGCGCCGGTAATGTTCTGGACGAAGCCGCCGAGGGCTACGCCCGCGCAGGCTGGGGCAATGCTCGCGACGAAGCCTTCCGCCAGGCCATCGAACACGCCAAGAGCCACTTTCACCGCTGCGCGAAATGCCACGACTACGCATGCGACAAGTGCTTCAGCACCGAATCGGGCCTTTGCAATCGCTGCGCCCCGGATCTTGCCGCGGAGGTCAGCGCCGCGCGGCACGACGGACTTCTAACCCAGGCGCGCGACAACGCACGCGAAGTGGGCGTCGGCCGCGCCGCCAAGGTAGACGTTGCCACGGACAAGCAGTTGGTATGCCCCGAATGCGAGACGGAAACGCACGGTGCGAAGTTCTGTCCCAACTGCGGGCATGCGCTGAACTCGGTGAAGAACTGCGCGGGGTGTTCGACGCCGCTACCGGCGGGAAGCAAGTTTTGTCCGGAGTGCGGGAAGGCAGCGTGATTCAACGAGCCAGTTTCGAGTGTCGAGTTCGCTGGTCATGTAGCCGGCTGAGTGCGATAGCGACCTGAAGCTCTACAAGCTCGTGCAACGCACGATATTGCGCGGCAGGTTATTTCGTGCGATTGCGCATTGCATGGACGATCCATGTCGACCACTCGTCAGTACTTCGCGCCCGCTCATCCCAAAGATGTTGCATTGTGTCGGCATTCGTTTCAGCCTCAGCCGCTATCCATTGGGGGTGGCCAAAATGATGCGGAACTCGCGATCTATCACGCTTTACCTAGTTGTCGCCTTTGGGTTCGCGTGGGCATTCTGGCTAGTTGCCTGGCTGATGAGTAAGAAACTAATTCCGCTTCCCGTTCTGCTTGTGCCAATGCTGTTCATCGGCTCGTTCGGACCGTTTATAAGCGCGGGCGTGACGACCTTTAACGAGGGTGGCTTCCGGGGAATGACCGGCTTCTTCCGTCGCGGCTTCGACCCGCGAATGGGGTGGAGTGTCTTTCTGGTCTCCTTCTTCCTGATGCCGATAATGGCGATCATCGTCGAACTGACGCATGCGCGACTTTTAGGCCAGGCGCCGCACTTCACCATGACCCTGGCGGAATTCCCGCTCAGCTACTTATTCCTGTTCGTGCTAGGTGGGACCCTGGCGGAGGAATATGGATGGACACTGCTGTCAGATAAGCTTGACGCCTTTCTACCACTGAAGACTTCAACCGCGATCCTCGGTTCCATCTGGGCACTGTGGCATCTTCCATTGTTCTTCATCATGACCAAGGGCGCCATACAAGGGTATACGCCGTTCTACATTTTCTTCATTGTCACCGTCGCCATGCGCTTTCTGTTCTCCTGGGCCTATCACCGCAGTGGCCGAAATATCTTGTCCAACATGCTCTTCCATACCGCGTCGAACATCGCCTACAGTGTGGCGGCGATTGCCCCTGCACCCGGGGACCTCTCAACGGGCCGATTGTGGATGTTCACCCTTCTTACTTTGGTTTCGGCCGTCGTCGTCTGGGTCGTAGCGCCGCCTCGCACGGAAAGTACGTCTCCCGTCGCCGCCTAATCGGAAGGAGTAGTCGCTGTGATAGAGAAGAAGTCGTTAGTCGACATTCTTAAGCGGGTTACTTATCTACCCGATCGAACCCCTGAGATGGCGTTCAATGGAGGGACCGAGCTGGCGTTCTCGGAGGTTGCTCCGTACCGGGATGGAGCAATCTCTGTTGGTTACTATTCCGGCGACAGCGAGTGGGAGCGCCACCCGGGAGGGGATGAGATCGTGATGTCCATAGAAGGGAGCACGACGCTTGTTCTCCTTGTAAACAGCGAACAGCATCGGATCAGCCTCAATTCTGGAGAGCTTGTGGTGGTGCCGCAGAACTGCTGGCATCGCTTCGAAGGTTCCTCACACCTCAAGGTGCTTGGTGTCACACCCGAACCGACCGATCA
>NZ_DATHFX010000158.1:0-3176 GCF_035317885.1 Pinirhizobacter sp. | reverse complement strand
AACCTCACCCTGGGTAAGCCGGGTGCGTACACCAACGCCGTCGATGATTTCCTGCGGTCACTCGGCGGCGCCATGCCATGAACCGGTAAAGATTCTGTCATCGAAGCCTCTCCACACTGGGACTTTTAACCTCCCTGGCAGGCATCGATGAAAAAGCTCACCCTCGTCCTCGGCATCCTCATGGCGCTGGAGGGCGGCCAGGCGATGGCTGCGAACTTCACCGTGGCCAATGGCCAGACCCTCACGGCAGGACAGACGCTTGCCGCTGGTCAGGCCGGCACGGTGGCGGCGGGCGGTACGCTGCAGGTGGGCGGCAGCACCAACGCCGTGACCATCACCGGTTCCTCGACGTTCACCAATAGCGGTATCGTTGCCCAGACAGGTACCGGCCGCGCCATTCGCGACAACGCCGGCAACCTTACACTCACCGTGACCAACAACGCCGGCGCCAGCATGAGTGCGGCCGATGGCGACGTGATCCAGATGAACAAGGCCAACAGCAATGTCACCTTCTACAACAGTGGCCTGCTGAGCTCTGCCAACGCCTCCGAAGGCGGATCGCAGGCGATCGACTTCAACGCCATCACCACCGGTCAGAACACGCTCTACAACTATGCCACCGGTGTGATCACGGCCAACGAAGCGGATGCCGTGCGTCCCGGCGTCAACGGCTTTGTGTACAACGACGGCATCATCCGCGCCACGGTCAATGCCGGCAGCACCAGCAGCAGCGATGGCGTCGACCTGCAGGCGAACAGCGGTATCACCATTGTCAACGCCACCACCGGCTCAGCTTCCGTGGCGGGGACCGGCACGATCGAAGGCGCGCGCCACGGCATTACCGGCGGCAACACCGATACCAGCACCGATGGCACGTTCACCTTGAACGTCACCAACAATCTTGGCGGGACCATCCGTGGTGACAACGGTTCGGGCATCAACCTGGACGGTTTCAACAACAAGGAACAGGTGACCGTCGTCAACCACGGGACGATCACCGGCGGCAGCACCACCGGCGACGGCGACGGCGTGGATATCGACGGCGTGGTGAACCTCACCAACACCGGCACCATCATCTCGCGCCAGGCTTTCAACGACACCAGTGAAGGCGTTACCGTCGGCGGCGGCAGCATCGTCAACAGCGGCACCATCGAGGGCGACAACCTCAACGGTGGCATCGGCCGCGGCATCACGTTTGCGGGCCTGGACGCCGATCCGGTAACGGGCAACGCGATCCCGGTACAGGGCATTTTCGCCGACACTTCGGTGACCAACAGCGGACTGATCCGCGGACAGAGCGATTCGGCGATTGCTTTCACCGGCGCCGCCACGCCTTTCAACGTGACCTTGACCAATCTTGCCGGTGGCACTTTCGAAGGCGGAGGCAGTGCTGCCGTGGTATCGACCGGCGCGCAGGATGCGACGGTGGTGAATTACGGCACGATCACCGCCGATGGCAGCGGCAAGGCGGTGGACCTGGGTAGTGGCCATTCGCAGCTGCAGATCCTTGGTGGTTCGGCGGTGGTGAAGGGCGATATCTCCGGCGGCTCCGGCGGCAGCTCGTTGCTGGTGGTGCCAGGGTCTGGCAACGCCTTCAGCTATGGCGGGATCATCTCGAACTTCGCCTCGGTTGCTACCGGTGCCGGCACGGTGACGCTCACGGGCGCCAACACCTACACGGGCGACACCACCGCCACCGATACGCGGTTGGTGCTGGGCAACGCCAGCGCGCTGGGTACGGGGCGCCTGCTCGCCGTACGTCCAACGGTGGTTTACGGCAGCGGTCTGTCCATTGGCAACGCGATCGTGCTCCAGGGCGACACCACGCTGGAGGTGGACGGCGCGGACCTCGCCACGCAGGCAGGCGTGATCTCCGGCACAGCAGGGTTGCAGAAGACCGGCACCGGCACCCTGGTGCTCTCCGGTGTGAATTCCGCGACCGGTGGCACCACCGTGCAGGCGGGTAGTCTGCAGGTGGGTAGCGCTGCGGCGCCCTCGGCGAGCCTGGCGGGTAACGTGCAAGTGGCCGGTGGCGCCACGCTCACCGGTGGCGGTCGCATCGGCGGCAACGTGGTCAACGCAGGCACCGTGGCTCCTGGCGTGGGCCTGGGCACGCTCACCATCGGCGGTAACTACACGCAGCAGGCCGGTGGCACGCTTGCCATCGAGGCGACACCCGCGGGCCAGTCCGACCAACTGGTGGTCGGCGGCAAGGCTGCCATCGCCGGCAGCACGCTGGTGCTGGGGCAGGGCGGAACCTGGGCACCACGCACCAACTACACCATCCTTACTGCCGCGCAGGGCATCAGCGGGCAATTCGCCGGAGCTTCATCCAGCCTGGTATTCCTCGACCCCGTGCTTTCCTACACCGCCAACACCGTGGGCCTGTCGCTTGAGCGTAACGATATTGCCTTCGCCTCGACGGCCGGTACTGCCAACGAGCGCAATACCGCTGGTGCGCTGGAGGGCCTGGGTTTTGCCAGTCCGCTTTACAGCGCAGCCACCTTGCTCGATGCGGCATCCGCCGCGAAGGCGTTCGACCAGGTGTCCGGTGAACTTCATGCCAGCACGCGCACGGCGCTGATGGACGATAGCCGTTATGTGCGCGATGCCATCAACCAGCACCTGGCCAGCCCCGCTTCCGGCAACGGTGCGCCTGCCGTTGATACCTGGGCCGCGGCCTGGGGCCACGGCGGTGACCACGACGGCAACGACAATGCTTCGCGCCTGCAGGCCAACGGCAGTGGCCTGCTGCTCGGTGCGGACGTCGCCGCCGGCGCCAATGGCCGCGTCGGCGCCGTGGTGGGGACAGGGCAGAATTCGCTGAGCGTCGACGGCCTGGCATCCTCGGCGCATGTGACCGCCACGCACGCCGGCATCTACGGTGGTACCGCGTTCGGCGGCCTGCGCCTGCAGGCCGGCGTCGCCCATGCGTGGCAGCAGGTGGACAGCCATCGCTTCCCGGTCGTCGGGACTTTCTCCGGTGCCACGAACGGCAGTTATGACGCTTCGACCACCCAGGCGTACGTGGAAGGTTCGTATCGCTTCGAGCTGGGTGGGGAGTCGTCGGTCGAGCCGTTCCTCAACGTGGCCGACGTACGCCTGCATGCCGATGGCTTTACCGAGCGTGGCAGTGATGCAGCGTTGGTCGTCCAGGACCAGACGACCCACCAGTT
>NZ_DATHFX010000157.1:0-6793 GCF_035317885.1 Pinirhizobacter sp. | reverse complement strand
CCAGGATCGCCCGTGCCGCCCTGGTAAAGCTGCCAGCTCACGCCGGCGCGCTCAAGGCGCTCGGGGTAGGTGGTCCAGCCGTAGCCGTTCTTCTTCGGCCGCTCCTCGATGCCCGGGCCATTGCCGCGCGAACCCAGGCGATTGCGCGGATCGGCGGTGCCGGAGAACAGGTACATGCGGTTGATCGCGGTGTCCGACATCGCCGAGGCGAAGTTGGCGTCGCAGATGGTGAAGGCATGGGCCAGCGCGTGGTGGTAGGCCACTTCGTCCGGGCGCAGGTAGCCCATGGTCAGCGGGTCCTGTTTCTGCGTCACCCAGCTGTCGTAGTGCCCCTGGTTCCAGGCCAGGTGACCGCTGCTCCAGCCATGGTCGGTGCCGGGCAGATGCTCGCCATGGCGGCGCGGGTCCATCGGGAAAGGCCACACGTGCGTCGTATCGGCCGCCATGCCGCGCGGCTTGTAGAGTTTGCTGCGGATGCTTGCCGCGGGCTGGCGCCACACGGGGCTCCCATCGGGAAAAAGCAGCGGGCGCGGATCGCCAAAGCCACGTACGCCGCGCATCAACCCGAAGTAGTGATCGAAGGAGCGGTTCTCCTGCATCAGGATCACCACGTGGCGCACATCCAGGATACTGCCGGTGGTGCGCCGGGCGGGGATGGCCAGGGCACGTGCGATGGCCGGTGGCAGCATGGCCGCTGCCGCGGCTGCGGCCGACGCCGATAGGAACCGGCGGCGGCCGTGGTCGGTCACGCGAGTTTTTCCAGTATCTGGCGATGCAGCTCCGGGGTGGCGGCTGCCACCACGCGGCCGCTGCCCTCCATGCCGAGCGCCTCGCCGTGCCAACCGGTGATCACGCCGCCGGCGCCCTCGATCACGGGCGCCAGCGAAAGGTAGTCATAGGGTTGCAACTGCGCCTCGACCACGGCATCGAGGTGGCCGGAGGCCAGCATCGCGTAGCTATAGCAATCGCCTCCAAAACGGCGTGTCTGCGCCGCCGCGGTGACGCGCTCGAAGGCCGCGCGCTCGTCCTGGGTAAATATGTCCGGCGACGTGCAATACACGGTGGCGTCGGCCAGCTCGCGGCAATCGCGCGCGTGCACGGGCCGGCCGTTGTAGAGCGTGGCCTGGCCAGGTGCACCGGTCCAGCGTTCGTCCAGGAAGGGAATGTCCACCAGCCCCAGTACCGGCTTGCCGCGGTGGAGCAGGGCAATCAGCGTCCCCCACAGCGGCCAGCCGGAAATGAAGCTGCGCGTGCCGTCGATCGGATCCACCACCCAAACGTGCTCGGCGTCCAGATGGGCGCGGCCGTGTTCCTCGCCCAGGATGCCGTGGTCGGGGAAGACCCTGGCGATCTCACGCCGGATCATCGTCTCGATGCTGCGGTCGATGGCCGTCACCGGGCTGTCGTCGGCTTTATGCTGTACGTGCAGGTCACGCCGGAAGGCTGAGAGAGAGATCTCGCGGGCGAGGTCGGCCAGGTGGCCGGCGAAGGCGGCCATGCCCGGCGCCGTCGCGGCATCCGAGGCGGCGCCTTGGCGAAGATTTGACATCGATGGGTGCTCCGGGGGGCTTTTTCCCTTGCCAGCAGTCATGATGACATCCGGGCGCGGGGTTTGCCAGATGTTCGCCTAATTTTGGCAATAGTCCACAAATTGCCACATTGGCGTGTTACAAATCCACTACGGCCACGGCGCCGTCCTGGGCAGGTCTTCGATGGGCATCCGCGGCACGATCACTGGCGTTTTCTTCCTTTGCCTGCTGGCGCCGGCCACGCTACGCGCCCAAGCGCTCACCGTCTACTCGGCCCTCGAGGAAGACGAGATAGCCGCCTATCTGGAAGGCGCGCACAAGGCACTGCCTGGCCTCACCATCCATGTGATGCGCCTGTCCACTGGCGACCTCGCTGCGCGCCTGCTGGCCGAGTCCGCGGCCCCCCGCAATGACGTGGTCTGGGGCCAGGCCGTGTCGAGCCTGCTCGATCCCCGACTGGCAGGGCTGCTGGCTCCCCTTTCCTCGCCGCGCATCGATGCCATGCCGGCGCGATACCGCGATGCCACCTGGTATGCGCCCACGGGTTACGTCACCGCGTTCTGCGTCAACACCGAGGCATTGGCATCGCGCCATCTGCCGATGCCCAGGACATGGCAGGACCTGGCAAAGCCGGTATACCGCGGCGAGGTGGTGATGCCCGATGCGGCTTCCTCGGGCGTGGGTTTTATGCAGGT
This sequence comes from Pinirhizobacter sp., assembly GCF_035317885.1. Classification (GTDB taxonomy): domain Bacteria; phylum Pseudomonadota; class Gammaproteobacteria; order Xanthomonadales; family Rhodanobacteraceae; genus Pinirhizobacter. The sequence continues at coordinate 4,569 of NZ_DATHFX010000157.1, read as the reverse complement.
GTCGGCGATCACCCAGGTGATGGGCGATCGCGGCTGGACGCTGTTGGGACAGATCGGCCGGAACGTGGCGCAGTACACGCCGTCGGGCTCGAGTCCGTGCAAGCTTGCCCGTACCGGGGAATATGCCATCGGCGTGTCGCTGGCGTTCGTGGCCCTGCAGTCGATCGATGCCGGCTACCCGGTGGCCATGGTGGTGCCATCGGATATCGTCGGCTACGAACTGGAAGGCTCGGCGATCATGAAGGCATCGAAGAACAAAGCCGCGGCCACGCGCTTCCTCGACTACCTTGCCTCGCCCGACGCCGCGCGCATCTATGCCCGCTTCAAGACCATCGTGACGGTACCGGGCAGTAAACCCGATGCGCGCCAGGTGCAGATGGGCCTTCCCGCCGACCTCGATGCGCGGTTGGCGCCGGTGGACTTCCGCATTGCCGCGCGCGAGCGCTCGGCCATCATCGCGCGCTTCAAGGCACTGGAGGATCACTGAGCATGGACGCCGTCCACGCCGATGCCGCGCGGCTTTCCGTCGACTCCCTGGGTAAGTCGTTCGACGGCGTAGCGGTGTTGCACGATATTTCCCTGCAGGCGCAGGCGGGTGAATTCATCTGCCTGCTAGGGCCGAGCGGTTGTGGAAAGACCACCTTGCTGCGCATCATCGCAGGCCTTGAGGAGCCTTCCGCAGGCTCCGTGCGATTGGGCGGGCGTGACCTTGCCGGCGTGCCGGCGCGCGAGCGCGGTTTCGGCATCGTGTTCCAGTCGTATTCCCTGTTCCCATACATGACGGTGGCGCAGAATGTCGGTTATGGCATGCGCATCCGCGGCGCCAGCGGGCATGCGGTGTCCAGCCGCGTGGACGAACTGCTTGGCATGACCGGCATGGCAGGCCATGCAGGCCGTTTGCCCTGGCAGTTGTCCGGTGGCCAGCAGCAGCGCGTGGCCATGGCGCGCGCGCTGGCGGTGAACCCGGCGGTACTGCTGCTGGACGAGCCGTTCTCGGCGCTCGATGCCCGTGTGCGCGTGCAGTTGCGCGGCGAAGTGCATGCCCTGCAGCGGCGCCTGCGCATACCCACGATCATGGTGACCCACGACCAGGAAGAAGCGCTGGTGCTGGCCGACCGCGTGGCCTGCATGAACGAGGGCCGCATCGAGCAGGTCGGCACGCCGCGGGAGATCTACGCGCGACCGCGCACGCGGTTCGTCGCCAGCTTCATTGGCGCGGCCACCTTGCTCGATACCACCTTCGTGCGCAAACACGCACCGGCGTTGCTCGAGGGCCGGCCCAGTGGCGCGGAGACTGCCTTCGAGGCCTGCGTGCGGCCCGAAGACGTTCGCCTGGACGTGGACCCCGCAGGCGATGCGCGCGTCGCGGATGTGCAATTCCTGGGTTCCGTGGCGCGGGTCACGGCACAGTGGCACGGCAAGGTATTGCTTGCCGACATGCATCCGTCGCGCACGCCGGCGCCTGGCGAGACCACCAGCGTCTGGCTGGATCCATCGCGCAGCGTGTGGGTGGCGGCATGAATACAGCCGCCTGGTCGCAGGTTCCCGTGCGGCGCGAGGGTGCCTGGCGGGCGGTATTCGCCGCATTGGCCGCGCTGCCGTTATTGGGGTTGTTGGTGTTCGTTGCATGGCCGCTTGTGTTGATCGTGCTACGTAGCGTCACCGGTGACGACCGTGCATGGACGTTTGCCCGCTACGCCTCGCTGCTTGCGTCACCGCGGATACTGCAAGCGGGATGGCACAGCCTGGTGATGGGCGCCACGGTGACGGCCATCAGTGTGTCGACGGGGTTCGCCGTGGCCTTCGCGCTGCACCGCTCGCGCCTGCGGGGCAAGGCGATGATGCGCTTTGCCCTGCTGCTGCCGATCCTTTCGCCGTCGCTGGTGCAGGCCCTGGGCATCATTTTCCTGTTGGGTCGTGCCGGGCTGGTACACCAGATGACCGGCTGGAATATCGATCTCTACGGCTTCTGGGGGCTCGTTTTCGCCAATGCTTGCTACGGCCTGCCGCAGGTCGTGCTGATCGTCTCCTCAAGCCTTGCGCGCACCGACCGCCGCTACTACGACGGTGCAGAGGTACTGGGTGCCTCGCGCTGGCGCCAGTTCCTGGACATCACCCTGCCGCAATGCCGCTACGCGCTGGTGGCCGCGGCCTTCGTGGTGTTCACGGTCACCGTGACCGATTTCGGCAATGCCATCGTCATCGGTGGGCGCTACCGGGTGCTGGCCACGGAGATCTATGCCGCGGTGGCGGGGCAACTGGACTTCGGGCTGGGCGCGGCGATCGGCACGGTACTGCTGCTGCCGGCGGTGCTGTCGATCGCCGTCGAACGCATCGTTGCGCGGCGTAGCGGGCGCGTTGCCGATGGCGCGATGGTGGTGCAGGCACCGCGCAATGTTGCCCGTGACATTGGGCTGGGCGTGGTCGCCTTCGTGGCCCTGGCTCCCATTGTTGCTACCACGGCTATCGTGGTCTATGCGAGCTTTGCCCGCCTTTGGCCTTATAAGCTTGGCGTTACCCTGGCCAATTACCACGTGAACCTCGCCGACGGTTTCGCACCCATCGTGACTTCGCTCGAGGTGTCGCTGCTCGCAGCGCTGGTGGGCACGGCGCTGCTGTTCAGCCTGGCGCTGGCCCAGCGACGCATGCGTGGACCACTCGCGGCCATGAGCAGTTTCCTGGCGCTGCTGCCGGCAGCCATTCCGGGCCTGGTACTGGGCATTGGCTACCTGGTGGCCTTCAACGACGGGCCGTTGTCCGGCTGGTTGTATGGCTCGATCGCGATCCTCGTGGCGTGCAACTTCTACCATTACCACGCGCAAGGGTATCTTGCGATGGTAGCTGGCCTGCGCAACGTTCCCCAGGCGCTGGAAGAAGTGGCCCAATGCCTTGGCGCAGGTACCGCCCGCCGGATCGGCGAGGTGGTGTTGCCGTATGCAGCACCCACCATGGCATCTGTGTTCTTCTTTCTTTTCATGCGCTCGATGGTGACCTTGTCGGGCGTGGTGTTCCTGGTGACGCCGGCGCTGAACCTGGCAGCCGTGGCGGTGATGCAGTTGGACATGAATGGTTCGGTGTCGCAGGCGGCGGCGTACGCCACTTGCGTGATGGTGGTGACGGGCCTGGCGGTGGCGGCGATGCGCCTGGCCGCGGCACGCGCCTCGATGATGGTCAAAAGGAGTCGACATGTGGCATGAAGATCGCTATCGCCTGATCCGAGGCATGCTGAAGGTCAACGGGCATGTTTCGGTTGAACGTATCGTGGCGGAACTGGACGTATCGCGCGAAACCGTCCGCCGTGACCTGGTGGAACTGGAAGCGTTGGGCGACATCCGCCGCGTACACGGCGGTGCGGTGCTGGTGGAAGAGGGCGAGCCTCCGATCGATGTGCGAGCGGAAACCCGCGTGCGGGAGAAGCGCGCGATCGCGCGCAAGGTGGCCACCCTGGTCGAACACGGCCAGACTCTTTTCATGGATGCAGGCAGCACGACATCCTTGATCGCCGAGGCACTGTCCGCGCACATGGGCCTGACGGTGATCACCAACTCCGTGGATGCGGCCAGGCGCCTGGCTGGCTCCGGAGACGCGCCGGGCCGCAATCGAGTGCATTTGCTCGGCGGTGAGTTCGGCGCCGCGGTAGGCCATACCTATGGAGCGGCCTGCGTGGCCGAGATATCACGCTTCCAGCCGGACCTGGCCATCCTGTCGCCTGTCGGCGTGGATGCCACCACCGGGGCGACCAGCTTCCTTGGTGAGGAAGCCGAGGTCGCCCGCGCCATGGCCACGCACGCGAAACAAGTACTGGTAGCAGCCGACTACGCCAAGATCGGCGTGCGTAGCCGCATCGGCTACTGCACGCCGAAGGATATCGACGTGCTGGTGACCAACCGCCGCGCCGGCAAGGCCGCGGGCATGGCTGCCGTGGCAAAACTGGTGGGGAGCGTGGAACTGGCATGAGCCTGCGCACCGCCATCGCCGGGCGCATGCATGTCTTCGATGGCTTGCGTATGGTGCTGGCCAGGGCCAGCCCGTTGCGATCGGGCGACGTGCTGGCTGGCGTGGCGGCGGAGGATGAGCAGGAACGCATGGCCGCGCGCATCGTGCTGGCCGACGTGCCGCTGGCACGCTTCCTTGACGAAGTCTTCGTTCCTTACGAGGACGACGAAGTCACGCGGTTGATCATCGATGGGCACGACAGCGTTGCCTTTGCGCCGGTGTCGCACCTGACGGTCGGCGAATTTCGCGAGTGGCTGCTCCAGGCCGATGGCGCGGCACTCACCGCGGTGGCGGCGGGACTTACCCCCGAGATGGTTGCCGCGGCGAGCAAGCTGATGCGCAACCAGGAATTGATCCAGGTGGCCAGCCGTCGCCGCGTGGTCACTGCGTTTCGCAACACGCTGGGCCTGCCCGGCCACATGTCCACGCGCCTGCAGCCGAACCATCCCACCGACAGCATCGCCGGCATCGCCGCCTCGATGATCGATGGCCTGATGTACGGCAGTGGCGACGCGGTGATCGGCATCAATCCGGCAGGCGATTCGCTTTCCACCGTCATCGAGCATGACCAGC
>NZ_DATHFX010000156.1:0-2399 GCF_035317885.1 Pinirhizobacter sp. | reverse complement strand
CAAAGATGGCTTCCAGGGAAAAGATATACCGGTAGCCTGCACCGCGCAGAATAACCCGTGCCTCACCCATGGCGATCACGCCACCCTCTGCACCCTTGCCTACCCGGTAGAGTATTTCCGCGGTCTCGTGAGGTGGCATCGAACGGGCGCTAAGCTCAATGAGCTGCAGGACACGTTCCGCCACATCGAGGGCAACCGGCAACAAAGCCAGCGTAATGACGGCGTCAACCGTGTCCTCTTTGCTCGGAACAGTAATGACTTCCATACTTCCCCCTCGAAGCCGGGTCACCTGAAAGGATTCCCTGCTTAGCCGGCGTCCCCACGTCCGTCAGCGAGACCATCCGCCCTGCGGACTCACCCGCAAGCGCAAATTCGGCAAATGAAGCTTCCGTACCTTGCAGGTACAACCGCCACGACAGGAATGACTTCTTTGCCACGTTCGTGGTGCGCATGCTGTCGGCCGAGGTGGAAGGCGCGTGCAGCCCCGTGCTGTAGGGCATTCCCAGATCAACCTTGGCCTATCCTGGCGCGTGCAGCGCGACAGAGGCGTGATTTGGCGGCGATCCTACCGATGGAGAATCTTCTCTCGTTGCATGGGGAAGGCTTGAATCCACGTTTTCCGGGTCTGCTCTGTTGCTAGGGTCGTGCGAAGTGATGCGCTGATGCGAGAAGCTACGGCAAGGCTCTGCCACAGCGTGTGCCCCACGCCGTCCCCCGCGCCCCTGACGTATTCAAAGTAAGGCCTGGAAGATCGCTCATGGCATGACTCTTGATGACCACATACCCCCCGATAACTTTCCCTAATCGCTGATTCATCCTTGGCCTTTGCGCGGGCAAAGCCAACACTCCGATCCCTTCCATAGAAATCCGTCGCCACTTTTACGACCGTTACTATGGAACCACGCCGCGCTGTCAGCCATCATCTTCCCGGTTGCCGGCAAACACCGGCAACCGGGTGTAAGAAGCCTGTTAGTAAGGTCGACTACCGCAGGGCAATCCTGCGGTAGTCGGTTCCTCGCCTCTATGGCGGGCAGCCAGGCGGGCTTATGCCCAGCCGTTCCTTACTGCGGTCTTCTTACCCTGGCTCGCCCGCCACCCCACTTCCAGTGAAAAAGAACGGAGTGGCAAGGCATCCATCGGGCCAGGCCGGGTGGATGAACGCATGGAACGCGTGGAAGTGTTTTTGGACAATACCGGTCGCTCCCCTCCCCCATCGCGCGACCGGGTCCACGGGCTCCAGTGATGTCCCGCATCGTTCATCCGCCCGATTCGTTACGCCATCAGTGCACTTCGTTGATGGTGATCACCGATCCGTCCCCCAGATTACCCGTCCGCCGCGTATGGTGTCGCGCACACGAGCGAAGGCGGTTGGATCCTTGGCCGGGTCGCCATCAAGGAGTACGAGATCAGCGTCCATGCCTGGAGCGATGCGCCCCTTATGTGCGCCATAGCCAAAGCGAGAGGCTGGCGTGGTGGTCAACGAAGCTAATATCTGGCGCCAATCCAGACCGCCCGACATGAGGCGATATTCCTCCGTTGTGTCGTAGGCGTCGGTATAACCGACGTCGGTGCCGAACAGGATTTCGCCGCCGGCGGCGGAAAAATCCTTCACTTCGGAGGTGATCATTTTGATCGTCTGCGCCAGAACCTCCGGCTTCTGGTGGACTTTCTTCGCCTCCCACTCGAATAGCGTCATGGTGGGGGTCAAGGCCATGTTGTGGGCGCGCATGCGCTTGATAAGCTCGGGCGTCCAACCATAAGGATCGTGGCTGCCGTTTTCCGTCGCCGTGGTGTGAGCCAGGATGTCCACGCCGGAGTCGATCGCCACGTTTATGCCGGCATAGTTGGACGGATGCGCGAAAGCGGGTTTACCACGCTTATGCGCTTCGGCCACCACGGCCTTGGCGATGTCCAGGCGCATGGGCAGCACGCCGATGTCGCCGCCCACGATAGCGCCAGCGAATATCTTCACCGCGTCTGTGCCGCGGTCGAGCTGTCGAACCGCACGATTGGCGGCTTCTTCGGGCGTCGAGACTTCCTCGTTGGTCCAGCCGTGATCAGCCAGATATTGCCGCACGTAGATCGGCGTACCGCCTTCGGGAAAGAACGGGTCGCCGCAAGTAAGAATCATGGGCCCGGCGATCTCTCCGGACGCGATGCGCTCGCGCAATGCCAAGGTGTTTTCGGTCGAGGACGCCAGATCGAAGACCGTGGTGAAGCCCCAGCGCGTCAACATCGCCTGGATGCCGCCTTCGAGCGTCGCCGCCTTGGCTGTCTTCGCGCTCATAAGATCCAAGGGCATGATATGAACGTGGCTGTTCCAGAACCCGGCCGTGAGGACAGCGCCGTGCGCGTCAATCACGCGAGCGGCCTTGGGAACGGAAACCTTTGACCGGGTG
>NZ_DATHFX010000155.1:0-3825 GCF_035317885.1 Pinirhizobacter sp. | reverse complement strand
CCGCGCCCTGTACCCGGCGATCGACCCGGTGGAGAGCCTGCCCAACGAAGAGAAGATCGCGGTGCTGCGCGAAGTCGACGCCTATGCGCGCTCGCGCGACCCCCGCGTCAAGCAGGTGGTGGTGAGCATGTCGGCGACGCTCGATACGGTATTGATCGCCGCCTCCGACGGTACGCTCGCCGCCGACGTGCGCCCGCTGGTGCGCCTGAACGTGCAGGTGATCGTGGAACAGGACGGTCGCCGCGAACAAGGCCACAGCGGCGGCGGTGGCCGCTATGGTTATCGCCAGTTGCTCGAGAATGGCCGCGCCCATGCGTTTGCCGCCGAGGCCGTACGCCAGGCCTTGGTGAACCTGGAAGCGGTGGATGCGCCGGCCGGCGGCATGACCGTGGTACTGGGGCCGGGCTGGCCAGGCATCCTGCTGCACGAAGCCATCGGCCACGGCCTGGAAGGTGACTTCAACCGCAAGGGCAGTTCGGCGTTTGCCGGGCGCATCGGCGAGCGCGTGGCGGCGAAGGGCGTGACCGTGGTCGACGACGGCACGCTGGACGGCCGCCGCGGATCGCTGAACATCGACGATGAGGGCACGCCCACCGAGTGCACCATGCTGATCGAGGACGGCATCCTGCGGGGCTACATGCAGGACAAACTCAATGCGCGCCTGATGGGCGTCAAGTCCACCGGCAACGGCCGCCGCGAATCGTTCGCGCAGCTGCCGATGCCGCGCATGACCAATACCTACATGCGTGGTGGCGACCGCGATCCGCAGGAGATCATCGCCTCGGTCAAGCGCGGCCTGTATGCGGTGAATTTCGGTGGCGGCCAGGTGGACATCACCAACGGCAAGTTCACCTTCTCCGCCAGCGAGGCCTACCTGATCGAGGACGGCAAGGTGACGCGGCCGGTGAAGGGCGCCACCTTGATCGGCAACGGCCCGGAGGCGCTCACGCGCGTGTCGATGATCGGTAACGACATGAAGCTCGACGAGGGCGTGGGCGTGTGCGGCAAGGATGGCCAGAGCGTGCCGGTGGGCGTAGGCCAGCCCACCTTGCGCATCGACAACATGACGGTGGGCGGCACCGCTACCTGACCAGGCTCGGTGGCCGGGGTCAGAGTATTCACTCTGACCCCCAACTCGCGCGGTTTAGTCTTCGCCGCCGGTCTGTACGCGGCTTTCGTCCGTGCCGGCCTCGGCGTCGGCATCACCTCCGCCTGCAAGGTCCTTGAGCATCTGGAAAATTTCCCGGTAGGCCCGCATGGGTTTGCTGGCCTCGCGTTCGCTGCGCGCCTGGCGGATCAATGAACGCAGGTGCTGGCGGTCGACGCCGGGATGTTCGGCGATGAACGGCGCCAGCGCGTCGTCATCGGCCAGGAGCTTGTCGCGCTGGTTTTCCAATCGATGCATCGCGGCGGTTTCCTGCCGCTGGCGCTCACGGTTCTCACCCATCGCCGCGCGCGCGTCGTCGAAATCGGCGTCGTCGTGGCGGCGCATGATCTTGGCCAGGTATGCCAGCTGCCGCTTGCGCGCGCCATGTGCGGTGATGCGGCGCACATGGCCGATTTCGGTCAGGACGTCGTCGGGAAGATTCATCTTGCCTACGCGCGTGGGCGGCAATTCGCACAGCTGGTTGGCAAAGGCGAGCACGGCCAGGGCATCGCGGCGTTGCTGGGTGCGGGTGGGGCCGAGGTCCTCGTCGGCATCGGTCATGTCGGTGTCGTTCCTCACGAGGTGAATCCTTCGCTTTCTTCAGTGAGGGCAAAGCGCGGCACGCACTCACCGGCCACTTCGACCGATTCGGCGAACATCGAGGCGGGGCGCACCCACAGGCCATGGTCGCCATACAGCGCGCGGTAGACCACCAGTTCCTCCATGGTCTCGCTATGCCGGGCAGTGCCCAGCACGCTGTAGAGATTTCCCTTGTAGTGGCGGTAGAGGCCGCAAATGACAGTCATGACGGGGGTTCCGGGGCGCTGCTGCGCTTTTGATCGGCGGGGCCGGACCCCATGTCGGGTCGGGCAGGGCACGCCGAGGCCCGTTATTCTACCCCGTCGTCCAAGCAGGAACCTACGTAGTGAACCAAGTCGCCCGTGTCGCCGACACCAGCCTGCAAGATTCCGACCGCCTGGCCAACCTCGCCGAGGATGTCATCAGGCGCGCCCTGGCGGCCGGCGCCAGCCAGGCCGAGGTATCGGCCAGCATCGACACCGGGCTCAACGTGAACGTGCGCCTGGGCGAGGTGGAGACCGTTGAGCACACCCGGGACCGCGGTTTCGGCCTCACGGTGTACTTCGGCCAGCGCAAGGGCTCGGCGAGCACGGCGGACCTGCAGCCGGATTCCCTCCAGGCCACCATCGAACAGGCTTGTGCCATTGCCCGCTACACCGAAGCCGATGCCTTCGCGGGCCTCGCCGACGCTTCGCGCATGGCCACGCAATTGCCCGACCTTGATCTCTACCACCCGTGGGACCTGGACGTGGAAGCGGCGATCGCGCTGGGCATCGAGGTCGAGCAGGGCGGCCGCGCCGTCGATGGCATCACCAATTCCGACGGCGCCAGTGTCAGCGCCGGCCAGAGCATCTCGGTATACGCCAATTCCCATGGCTTCGTCGGACGCGAGCGTGGCACCCGGCATGGGTTGTCGGTGGCCTTGATCGCCGGTGACGACGACGGCATGCAGCGCGACTACTGGTATGAAAGCGTGCGCGATGCGCGCCGCTTCGGCAATGCGGCGGCGATCGGGCATAAAGCCGCCGAGCGCACGCTGGCCAGGCTCGGCGCACGGCGCCTGTCCACGCGCCAGGCGCCGGTGCTGTTCGCGCCGGAGGTGGCCCGCTCGCTTATCGGCCACCTGATCGGCGCGGTCAGCGGCGGTTCGCTGTACCGCAAGGCCAGTTTCCTGGTCGACCACGCCGGCAAGCAGATCCTTCCCGAATGGTTTGCGATCGACGAACGGCCGCATCTGAAGGGTGGCCTGGCGTCGAGCGCATTCGATGCCGAGGGCACCGCCACGGCCGATTCGGCCCTTGTCGCCGGCGGCGTGTTGCAGCGGTACGTCCTGGGCAGCTATTCGGCCCGGAAGCTGGGGCTTCAATCCACCGGCAATGCCGGCGGCGTGCACAATCTCATCGTGCGCACGGGCGATGACGACTTCGCCGGCATGCTGCGCCGCCTGGGCACGGGCCTGCTGGTGACCGAGGCCATGGGCCAGGGTGTGTCGATCATCACCGGCGATTACTCCCGTGGCGTGTCCGGGTTCTGGGTGGAAAACGGGGAAATCCAGTTCCCGGTCGAGGAAATTACCATCGCGGCGAACCTGCGCGACCTCTACGCGAACATCGTGGCGGTGGGCAACGACGTCGACCACCGCTCGCACGTGCTCACCGGGTCGATCCTGGTCGAGCGGATGACCATCGCCGGGGAGTGACCCTTGCGCCTTGACAGGCGCCCGGCGGATGCCGACAGTGGCGAGGCGAATGATCGCGGGGAGGAATAGCCATGAGCATACCGCCGGACCAGGTGCCACCGTCCACGCCGCCGCCGTACGAGCCCGTTCCACCGCCCGCCGCGGCCGACGACCGCAACCTGGCCATGCTGACGCACCTGTCGGGGTTCCTCTTCAGCTTCATCGTGCCGCTGATCGTGTGGCTGGTCCACAAGGACCGCCCCGAGAAGGCGTACCTGGTGACGGAGGCCAAGGAAGCGCTCAACTTCCAGATCACCGTGATCATCGGCTACGTGATCTGCTGGATCCTCACCATCATCATCATCGGCGTGTTCCTGACCTGGGTGCTTTGGATTTTCAACCTGGTCATGTGCATCATCGC
>NZ_DATHFX010000154.1:0-3923 GCF_035317885.1 Pinirhizobacter sp. | reverse complement strand
ACTTGCGGCGCCATGCCGGCGAGCATCCGCGCTTCGAACCGATCGCACGCATGCTGGCAACGCATATCAGCGGGGGCCACCGCGCGGAACTGCTGATCAATGGCGAAGCCGCCTTCGCGGCGATGTTCGCGGCCATCGCCGGGGCCAGGCACTACGTACTGGTGCAGTTCTTCATCATCCACGACGACCACCTGGGCAGGCGGCTGCGCGATGCACTGGTGGAACGCGCGTCGGCAGGCGTCACGGTGCAGTTGCTTTACGACAGCATTGGCAGCCATGACCTTCCACAGCGCTACGTGGCCTCACTGCAGGCGGCAGGCGTGGACGTACGGCCGTTCCGGACGCGGCGCTGGCGCAACCGCCTTCAGTTGAATTTCCGCAACCATCGCAAGATCGTCGTGGTCGACGGCGCCACGGGCTTCGTCGGCGGCCTCAACGCCGGCGATGAGTACCTCGGCGCACGGCCACCCCTTTCGCCCTGGCGCGATACCCATATGCGCCTGGATGGCCCGGCCGTGACCGAGCTGCAACGCAGCTTCGCCGAAGACTGGTACTGGGTCACAGGCGAAGTGCCGCCGTTCCGGCCACCGCCCGATGGCGAGGGCAGGGCCGCGGTGCTGGTCGCAGCCACGGGCCCGGCGGACCTGCAGGAAAGCTGCTCGCTGTTCTTCACCCAGGCCATCGCCGTCGCCCGCACCCGGTTGTGGTTGTCACGCCCCGGTAGACGGCCAGCCGTACTGGCCGCCCTGCGGCTGGCCGTCTACCGGGGCGTGGACGTGCGTGTGCTGATTCCCTGCCGGCCCGACCACCGCACGGTGTTCCTGTCCTCGCGCTTCCACACCCACGAGGCAGTACAGGCGGGCATCCGCATGTTTCGTTACCAGCCGGGTTTCGTCCACCAGAAGGTGATGCTGGTGGATGACGACACCGCGGTGATCGGCAGCATGAACCTGGACAATCGCTCGTTCCGGCTGAACTTCGAAATCGCGGCCCTCACCGTGGACTTAACCTTCGCCGGCGAAGTCGAAGCCATGCTGGCCGACGACTTCGCGCAGTCGGTGGAGGTGCTCCCCGCCGACTACGCCCGCACGCGGTATCTTTCCCGCGTGGCCATGCACGTTGCACGCCTGTTCGACCCCATCCTTTGAAGGAGCCACCCATGCACATTTGCACGATGGCCGCGCTGTCCTGCGTGGTTGGCCTTAGCCTCGGGCCTGCGCACGCGGCACTGAGCCAACGCACGGTCACGGTAAATGGCCACGCCTATCCCTACCAGGTGTACACGCCCGACGACAAAACCGAGGCTCATCCGCCGGTGGTGCTGTTCCTGCACGGCTCGGGCGAGCGAGGCTCCGACAACCAGAAGCAGATGAGCCAGGGGCTACCGCCGTGGCTGGCCAAACACCCGGACTTCAAAGGCGTGGTGGTGATCCCGCAAGCCCCGGAACACACGCTCTGGCGCGGCGACGTCACCGACGCTGCGATGAAGGCGCTGGAAGACACCATCAAGGCCGTCGACGGCGACCGCAAACGGGTCTACCTGACGGGCCTGTCGATGGGTGGCTACGGCGCCTGGGAACTCCTGGTGCAGTACCCATCCACCTTCGCCGCGGCGGCCATCATCTGCGGGGGCATCCAGCCGCAGGGCGTGGATGCGCTCATGCAGGTCTACGACCGACGCGAAGGACCGGACGCCTTCGCCTGGGTGGCCTCACGCATGGGGCCTACGCCGGTATGGATTTTCCACGGCTCGGCCGATGGCTCGGTGCCGGTGGAACAATCGCGCAACATGCACAAGGCACTCGATGCCATCCACCATGAAGTCCGCTACACCGAATACCCCGGCGTGGGGCATGGGTCCTGGGTACCTGCCTACGACGAACCCGACCTATGGCCGTGGATGTTCAGCCATCGCCTCGGCGACGCCAAGAAGCCAGGCTGAAGATCAGCCACGCCAGCCCGACACCAACGATCGCACCCACCATCACGAAAAAACACCGCAGGCCGATGGCGTCCGGATCGTGTACTTCGGCCAGCTGCAAGCGCAGCAGCTGGATCGACTGGAACCTCGAGAAATTGAAATAGAAGAGGTCCTTGAAGTCCACCGCGCCAACCAGCGCGGTGGAAGCCAGCCACGACCAGGCCATCAGTACGCCATGATTGGCATCGCGCTTGATCGCCTGCAGCACCGCGTACAGCACGAAGCCGACGACGAGCGCGATGGCGCCGATTTCCAGTGCCCCGACAATGCCGTAACCGAGCCAATCGTGATCGAACATGTTTCTGAAAGCTCCGTGGGATGGGTGGCCAGTGATGCGGCGATGGTAGCCCATCAGTTGTCGAAGGAACTTACCCATACACCGCCGCCACGTCCGGCGGCGCATGATGTCCAATTATTCCCCTGAAGGAGAACCGTGATGGACATCGGATTCATCGGCCTTGGCCACATGGGCCGGGCGATCGTGGCCAACCTGGTGAAGGCGGGCCATACGGTGCGTGTGTGGAATCGATCGCCGGGACCTGTGCAGGAGGCAGCCCGCGCGGGGGCCACCGCGGTCGACTCGCCGGCGGCCGCATTCGCCGGCGACGCTGTTTTCTCGATGCTGGCCGACGACGACGCGGTGCGCGAGGCCATCTTGGCTTCCGGCGCGCTGGCACAGGCCAGAAAAGGCCTGGTCCACGTCAACATGGCCACGGTGTCGGTGGCATTGGCCGACGAGATGGCCCATGCGCACCAGGCGCAGGGTGTGGCTTATCTCGCAGCTCCGGTACTGGGCCGTCCCGACGTCGCCGCTGCCGGCAAGCTCAACATCCTGGCCGGCGGCGATGCGAAGACGCTCGCCCATGTACAGCCCCTGCTCGATGCCATCGGCCAGAAAACCTGGCACCTGGGCGACGTGCCCTCGCGCGCCAATGCGGTCAAGCTGGCAGTGAATTTCATGCTGGGCGCCGCCGTCGAAGCCACGGCGGAGGCGGCGGCACTGGCCGGCGCGCATGGCCTGGAACCGGACGCATTCATCAAGCTGATCACAGGCACCGTGTTCCCGGGGCCGGTGTACGAAGGTTACGGTCGCCGTATCGCCAGTGCCTCCTACACGCCGGCGGCATTCGCCGCACGGCTGGCGCACAAGGACCTCCGCCTCGCTCTGGCTGCGGCGGGCACGGCGAAGGTGCCCATGCCATTGGCAAGCGTGGTGCACGATGCGTTGCTTGAAACTGTCGCCGTGGGCGATGGCGAGAGCGACCTTGCCGTACTGGGCAAGACCGCGCTGCGGCGGGCGGGAAAGAAAACCTAGCCTTCGTTCTCGCTGCGCACGTCCACGCCGATGGTACCGTCGCCTTCCACGGCGACGGTGACGTTGATCGGGCGGCAACACACCTGGCAATCCTCTATGTAGCGCTGGCCATCCTCGCCGGCATCGACCAGCAATTCCAGCGGCTCGCCGCAGTAAGGGCAATGGACATCCACGGGGGTGAGCATCGATAAGCTCCGGCAAGGACGATGGAGTATCGTAGCGCCCCGTCGGTGGAAGGAAGACAAGCAATGATTGAACTGGTCGGCTTCGACGGCGACGACACCCTGTGGCGCAGCCAGGAATACTTCGAGATCGCCAGCAGCGCGTTCGAAGCCATCGTGGGCCAGTACGTCGACCTTGCGGACCTCCGCCTGCACGAGCGTCTGCTGGCCGTCGAGCAAGCCAACATGGCACGCTTCGGCTACGGCGCGAAGGGCATGACGCTGTCGATGATCGAGGCCGCGGTACAGGTGACCGGCGAGCGCATCAGCGCACGCGACATCCACCGCATCGTGTCGCTGGGCAAGGACGTGCTGGACCACCCGGTGGAACTACTCCCGGGTATCCGCCAGGCCGTGGAAGTCGTGGCGCAGAGCCACCGCGTCGTCCTGATCACCAAGGGCGACC
>NZ_DATHFX010000153.1:0-2915 GCF_035317885.1 Pinirhizobacter sp. | reverse complement strand
ACCCTTCCGGAGCCCGTCATGCCCGTCCAGAATTCCCAGCCGAACACTTCATCCGGTCGCGCCAGCCGCCTCATCGGCCAGCTCACCGCCTTGTTCGAGGACGTCTCCGGCGCCGACATGGACGACGTGGACCCGACATCGACTTTCATGGAACTGGGGCTCGATTCACTGTCCCTGACACAGGTGGCACTGCAACTGCAGAAGACCTTCGCGCTGAAGATCACCTTTCGCGAACTGATGGAATCGTGCCCGAGCTTCGACAGCCTGGCCAAGCACATCGACCGCCTGTTGCCACCGGAAGCCGCGCCTGCCCTGGCGGCAGCGACGAGCCCCGCAAGCACCGCCAGTGCGCCGGCGCCGGTCGCCATGCCGATGGCCCAAGCGTCCATGCCGATGGTGGCCAGCGGCAACCTGGTGCAGGACGTGATTGCCCAGCAGATGGCCATCATGCAGCAGCAACTGGCCCTGCTCTCCGGCGCACCGATGGCGGCCCCGCCAATCGCTGCGGCAGCGCCGGTCGCCGCAGTACCCGTGCAGGCCACCGCCACGGCCACGACAGGTGGCGCTTCGGCTCCGGTCGTCAACGCCGCTCCCCCCGCCGCCAACGACGGCCAGGACGAGGAAACCGCGCTCGCCCACACCAGCTACGACGTCAAGAAGGCCTTTGGTGCCATCGCCCGTATCCACTCCGGCCACACCGACCTCACCGCGCGCCAGCGCGCACGCCTGGAAGCTTTCACCCGCCGTTACATCGAACGCACCAAGGCATCCAAGGCCTATACCCAGGAGCATCGCGGCCACCTGGCCGATCCGCGGGTGGTCAACGGCTTCCGTCCCTTGCTGAAGGAAATCATCTATCAGGTGGTGGTAGGCAAATCCAAAGGCTCGCGGGTGTGGGACCTGGACGGCAATGAATACGTCGATGCACTGAACGGCTTCGGCATGAACCTGTTCGGCTGGCAGCCGGACTTCGTGCTCGACGCGGTACGCAAGCAGCTGGACGAAGGCTACGAGATCGGCCCGCAGCATCCGTTGGCCGGCGTGGTGGCCAAGCAAGTGTGCGAGCTCACCGGCTTCGACCGTGCGGCACTTTGCAATACCGGTTCGGAAGCGGTGATGGGCACCGTCCGTATTGCCCGTACCGTTACAGGCCGCGACACGCTGGTGATTTTCACCGGCTCCTACCACGGCATCTTCGACGAAGTGATCGTGCGCGGCACCAAGAAGCTTCGCTCGGTACCGGCAGCGCCGGGTATCCTGAAGAACACCTCCGAGAACGTGCTGGTGCTCGACTACGGCACGCCGGAGTCGCTGGCGATCATCCGCGAGCGGGCCTCCACCATCGCCGCCGTACTGGTGGAACCGGTGCAAAGCCGCCGTCCCGATTTCCAGCCGCGGGAATTCCTGCAGGAACTTCGCGCCATTACCGCCGACGCCGGTGCACTGCTGATCTTCGACGAAGTGGTGACGGGCTTCCGCTCGCACCCGCGCGGCGCGCAGGCGGTGCTGGGTATCGATGCGGACCTTGCTTCCTACGGCAAAGTCGTCGGCGGTGGCTTCCCGATCGGCGTGATCGCCGGCAAACGCAAGTTCATGGATGCACTGGACGGCGGTGGCTGGCAATTTGGCGACGCCTCGATTCCGACCGTCGGCGTGACCTACTTCGCCGGCACCTTCGTACGCCATCCGCTGGCCCTGGCCGCGGCCCACGCCGTGCTCACCCACCTGGCCCACGAAGGTGGCGAGCTGCAAAAGGGTTTGAACGCCCGCACCACGGAGATGATCGACGAACTCAACGCCTTCTGCACCGCTGTGGGCGCACCGATCAAGCTCACCCATTTCGCCTCGGTGTGGAAGGTGAATTTCATGGAGGAACACCCACTGCAGGATCTGCTGTTCGCCATGATGCGCAGCCGCGGGATCCACGTGCTGGACAACTTCCCCTGCTTCTTCACCACCGCGCATTCGGCAAGCGACTTCGCCACCATCGCCACGGCCTTCCGCGAATCGGTGCTGGAACTGCAGGAGGCTGAATTCCTGCCGCGGCGCATCGACGTGCGTTCGCTCGACGCCGACAACCCGCCCGTCGCCGGCGCCCGGCTGGGCAAGGACGAGAAGGGTAATCCCGCCTGGTTCGTGCCCAACCCCGAGGCGCCGGGCAAGTACATGAGGGTGAGTGCATGAGTGCGCAGGACATCATCGCCACCACGGCAGTCGAGTACGACCCGTTCGCCCAGGCAGCGCTTTCGAAGGTCGCGCCCACCACGGCGCCACAGCGTGAGATCTGGCTGGCGGCCTCCCTGGAACCGGAGGCATCGCTGGCCTACAACGAAGCGGTGTCGCTGCGCCTGCGCGGTGCGCTGGACATTGCCGCGCTGCAGGCCGCGTTGCAACGCCTGGTCGACCGCCACGAATCGTTGCGCGCCACCATCAGCGCGGACGGGCAGGAGATGCTTATCGTCGATGCGCTCAGCCTGGCATGCCCGCTGGATGACCTCTCGAACCTGGACGAAGCCGCCCGCGAAGCGGAGGTCAAGTCGGTACTGGCCCGCGTGGTCACCGTTCCTTTCGATCTGGAACACGGGCCGCTGCTGCGCGCGCAGTTGCTCCGGCTGGCCACCGAAGAGCATGTGCTGGTGCTCACCGCCCACCACGTGATCTGCGATGGCTGGTCGTTCGGCGTCGTGGTGAACGACCTGGCCGCCTTGTACGCCGAGGCCACGGGCCAGGCGCCATCGCCCGGTGATGCCGAGGCCTTCAGCGATTTTGCGCGCGCCCAGGCATCGGGCGCCGATCCAGCCGAAGAACACTACTGGGTGGAACGGTTCGCCAGCGGGGCGCCTTCTCTGGATCTCCCCACCGACCGCGCGCGGCCGCGCCAGCGCGGTTTTTCCTCGCTGCGGGAAGACCACGCG
>NZ_DATHFX010000152.1:0-3665 GCF_035317885.1 Pinirhizobacter sp. | reverse complement strand
ATTGAGAGCCCGTCGATAGTCGCCGATAGTGGACGCCTGCCCGGCATCCGACACACGCGATGCACCCATGGGCCAGTTCCAAAGAACAACGGAGACTCAAGATGACCTCGATGAATTTCACCCGAAAGGATCCGCCGCAATGGCTGCTTGATTTCTGGAAGGAGATCGATGACAAAACATTCGGCAACGGTTTCGACTGCTTCGCCGACGACGCAGTATGCAACCTCGGCGTGGCCGACTGGCACGGCCGCGACACCATCCGGAATAACCTGCGGCAATTCATCGACCGCGGCTTCACGGCCCATCACGACGTGGTGGAGTATTGGGATGGCGGGTCCATCAAGATGTTCCATGGCAAGGTGCGGATGACCTTCGACGACAAAAGCCCTCCGGTGGTGCGCCCCACCATGACGCACTTCTTCTACATGGACCAGAACGACCCCACCAAGGTCAGCCGCTGGCTGGGTGCCGTCGGCCCAACGGAGTTCTAAAGGAACGTGCCGTGATCTCCAGGACCCAAACCCAGGCAGCCGGTGGTGAACTTGGCCGGCTGCTCCGCCACTGGCGCGACCTGCGCGGGAAAAGCCAGAACGAGCTATCGCTCGATACGGAGATATCCCAGCGGGCAGGAGCTTCGCGTGGAATGCATGTTCCCGATGGACGAATCCACCGAAACGCTGCACATGGAACTGATGGACGCCACTACACCTCGGACGGCGACACCGTCTTGACGTCTGCCGGCGCTTCCTCCGCCTGATGCAGGTGCGCCAGCAACGCATCCAGCGGCAGCGGATGCGAAAACAGGAATCCCTGCAGGAAATCGCAACCGTGGTCGCGCAGCCACGCGTGCTGGCTTTCCGTCTCCACGCCTTCGGCCACCACGGTAAGGTCCAGGCTGTGGCTAAGGCCGATCATAGCCAGGCAAATCGACGCCGAGCGCGGATCGCTATCGACTTCCTGGATGAACGCGCGGTCGATCTTCACGCTGTTGATCGGCAGGTTCTTAAGATACGCCAGGCTGGAAAAGCCGGTACCGAAATCGTCCAGCGCAACGCGGATGTCCCGCGATTGCAGCGCATGCATGGTGCGGCGGGCGAGGTCGCGGTAGCGCATGAGCGAGCTTTCGGTCAGCTCGATGTGCAGGGCGCCGGGACGAAGGCCGAAATTTTCCCCGACACGGGCAATTTCCTGGGCAAGATCGGTGCGGGCGAACTGGATGGCCGAGACATTCACCGCGATGGAAAGCCGGCCCCACCCGGCCGCCGTCAGCGCCTTGTGTGCGGCGGCAGCACGGCGCAACACCCAGCTGCCGAGCGGCAGGATCAGGCCGGTCTCCTCGCACAACGGGATGAATTCCGAAGGTGGAATCATGCTGCCATCGGCCTGCGGCCAGCGCACCAGCGCTTCGAGCATCACGATGTTGCCGGTGAGTGCGCTCATCACCGGCTGGAAATGCAACTGCAGGTCGTTGCCCTCGATGGCATCGCGCATGCGCGCGGTCATCTGCAGGCGCAGGCGCGAACGATCGGCCATGGCAGGTTCGAAGCGGCGCACCGTACCTTCAGCCACCCCCGCTTCCTGCGCAGCGAGGGCTGCGTTGCCCACGACCTTCTCTGCATGGGTGCCATCGTCCGGGTACGAGGCCAGCCCCAGCCGGGCGTCGAGCTGGTGTACCGCAGCCTCGGAAGATACCGGCTCCGTAGCGGCAGCGAGCAAGGCCGCCAGGGCTTCATCGTGGCGCGAACGGTCGAACATCGCCACCACGAAGGTCTCGCCCGGGCGGTGGGCTACCTGGCCAAACTTGGCGCCCAGGGATTCAAAGCGCGCTGCCACTGCCTTCAATACATCGCGGCCGATCGACACACCGAACGTATCGGTGATCACGTCCAGGCCGCGCAACTGGATATAGGCAAGGTCGTACCACGAGCGCGACGCTTCCATGCGGTCGAGGTCTTCGACCAGGGCGTCGAGGTTGTGCAAGCCCGTGAGCGGGTCGTGCGTGGCGCGATAGGCCAGGTGTTCCTGCGCCGTCATGCGCTCGGTGATGTCGCCGATGGTGCCGGTGAGCGTGACCACGCCGTCCTCCTCCACCAATGATCCGGTGGACGAAATCCAGCGCACGGCGCCATCGGGGCGGAACACGCGGTACTGGAGAGTCACCGCACCCTCATTGGCCCACGCACGCGCCGCCCCCTCGAAGTACATCGCCTTGTCGTCGGGATGGATCATGCTGTAGAAGGTGTCGCGGTTGGTGACGATGTCGATAACGTCCAGCCCCAGGATCAACGCCGCCTGGCTCGACCACGACATGCGCGTGGAATCCTTCACGATGCTCCAGCTGCCGATATTCCCCGCCCGCTGGGCCTGCTCCAGGCGGCGACTGGTATCGGTGAGCGTGCGCACGTATTCGTCGCGCGAACGTTCCGAGGCGCGCACACGGCGATAAAGGTAGCCATAACCCAGCCAGTACAAGCCATACACCGCCACGGCCACCGCGCCGAACACGTACCAGGGCGCCAGCACCGCACGCAACGGCACGCCCACGCCCACGCGCACCGGATAGGCGTCCAGCGAACTGTTCACCACCATGCGATGCACGCCATCAATCGCGCTGACAAGATCGGTGAGATCGGTGTGCTCGCCCGAGTACAACCGTGTTATCGGCGCACCCACCAGGGTGGACGCCTGCCGGCTTCGCGCCAGGATGGTTCCGTAATAGTCCGCCACGGTCGCCACGCCCATGTGGCCGGTGGCGAGCTGGTCCACCAGGTTTTGCAGCCCGCGCGTATTAAGGCGGGCAGACAGCCAGCGCCCGTCCACCATGGGCACCACGATCGGCAGCAACCAGCGCCCATCCACTTTCTCGATGGGGCCGAAGCGCATGCCCGGCCGGGGGCCCGCCTCGCGAGAGAATACCCAGGGTGGCAGCGCGGGCTGTCCGTGGTCTACCAGCTGGATACTTTCGATCTCCGGTTGCCGCGCCGTCACCCGAACCATCAGCTGGGCAATCAAGACCGGCGCCTTGTCGGGCGTGTTGCGTTCGAACTGATCGATGTCCTGCACCACACCCGCCAGGGTGCGGTCGACGCTGCGCATCTGCTCGATGGCCAGTCGCTCGCCGCCTTCGGCCAGCGCCAGGGTACGGTCATGGGCCGCGGACAGGCGCGTTTGCCGGTCTTCCACCAGCCCGACCGCCAGGGCCACGCCCAGCAGTACGCCTAAGGCCAGCCCCACGAAACTGACGGCACGCGAAGACTGGCGCTCGAACGCAAACCTCATGGCACTACGCCCCAGGACGCCACCTGGAGGGCACCGGATCGCAAGTTGTCCCCTGCCAACACCGCCATGCGCCAACCCGCCCCGTTATGACCGGACCGCGGAATAAATATTCCGCCCGTCTATGGGGTATCGGGACGAGCCGACGATTCTTTAGATCGTGTAAGAATTTGCGTGGAGCAGGTGGCGGGCGTTTATGGTCGCGGCGCAAAATCCGCCGGTTCGCGTGCCGGTCCTGGCGCTTTGGTGCCGGGCTCCCAACGCGTGTTGCAGTCACCACACACGTAGACCCGCTTATTCACGATCAAGGGCATTTTCACCGGCAAATCAGCGCGATGCCCTTCGGTCCGACCGGTGCCGCGAGGTCCCATCGTCCGCTCGGCGACCAC